>DQVY01000056.1 GCA_015661535.1 Sulfurovum sp.
ATTCAGTAAAAACCTCAGTTTTAGACATCCCAATATTATACCTTCTTTCAAATTCATTTGGAGAAATATAATCCAAATAACTATGTCGTCTTTTGGCGTTGTAGAACATTTCAATATACTCAAATATCTTTGATGCTGCGATGTCTCTAGTCTCGAATTTTTGTTTTCTAATCAGCTCTTTTTTGAGTGTTTTAAAAAAGCTCTCTGCGACTGCATTATCATAACAATTACCTCTTCTGCTCATACTCAAAGTAATGTTGTGTACTTTCGCAAGTTTGGTATAGTCATATGAACTATATTGACTTCCTTGATCAGAGTGAAGGATCACACTATCTGCACTTTCAAGTCTTGCTGTAGCCATTTTAAGGGCTTTTATAATCAGAGGTGTAGTTTGTCTATGACCTGTAGCCCAACCAATGATTTTTCTATCTATAGAGGTCAAGTACAGTGGCTAAGTAAATCCATCCTTCTTTCGTTCTGATGTAAGTGATGTCACTTACCCAGGTGTCATTAGGTTTATCTACTAAAGAAGAGGTGTCAGGTGATGCTAATGCTATATAAAAGCTCATCCAAATATGTCAGTAAACCCAAGACATACGCTAGATACTAGCACCAAAAATGTCTCTGTATCTTACCGAGGGTGTCAGGTGATTCATGATGCATTTTTTCAAAACGAATCACAAATCACCAGCCCCCTCTATTTATCTACATAGCGGGACTAATGTTTTTAAATACCTACTTTAATATGTCTATCCAAAAGAAGTTTGCAATGGCTACGATGCACAAAATACCCACAATGTTAAATACCATACCATACGTTGCCATCGTCTTGATGGAGACAACACCTGAACTCATGGCAATAGCGTTAGGCGGGGTGGCAATAGGAAGCATGAATGCATAAGAAGCACAAAGGGTTGCAACCATCATAATGAGTGTGGCATCCATACCTGTTTGCTCAGACACCTTAAAAAGAATAGGCAGCATTATAGAAATAAGTGCAGTGTTAGAAGTGATCTCCGTAGTAAAGGTAACCATTACCGCAACAATAAGTAAAAACAACACTATAGGCATAGAAGAGAATGTCACCAGTTGTGAGGCGATCTCAGAAGCCATACCCGTTTTTGTAAAAGCGGCAGCTATGGCAAAACCGGCACCAAAAAGAAACATGATACGATAAGGGATATTTTCTTTGTCATCCATCCAGTTCAATATTGAAAAAGGAGGGGCAAAAAGGACAAGTCCTGCAGCAAGCAGTATACCCGGTTCACTAAGTCCCAGCCCGGAATAATAAGGTTTTATAGGGGCATTCAGTAAAAGCAGGGCGATCAATCCTCCTATGATATAAAGCACCTTTTTTTGATCACGATTGAGTGGTTCTGTATGAAGATCTGTTTCAATATGCACATCTTTAAGTCCGATACTCAGTACAAACCCTACCACTAAAAACATGACAAAAACCAAAGGTGAAACCATATACATCCACTGTACAAAAGGGATGGCTTCCATGCCAAACTTTTCCATAATTCCCATCAAGATCAGGTTGGGAGGTGTACCGATAGGGGTTAAGATACCGCCAATACTGGCACCATAGGCAATACCCAGTGCCAGACGCATTTTAAGCTTTACATCTTCAGTAAGAAAAAGTGCAATAGGCAGAAGAAGGAGGGTAGTCGTTGTGTTTGAAAGGACTGAACTCAAAAGCCCTGAAGTGATGATAAGGGCAAAGATGATGCCACGGGTAGAACTGGGAAAAAGCCCCAACATTTTGTTGGCAATGATCTTATGCAGACCCGTTTTCTCTACGGCGATCGCAATGAGAAAGCCTCCTAAAAAGAGGTAAATGATCGGGTTGGCATAATTGACCGCAGTCTCTTTTGTCGACAATATCCCCATTGCAGGGAAAACAACAATAGGAAGCAGAGAAACCACAGCCAGAGGTAAACCTTCGTTACTCCAAAGTGTTACCATGAATACAATGACTCCCACCATGAGTGATTGGGGAAGGGTAAAGAAGATGATCATCAACCCAAAGGCGATCAGACCGAGTAAAAGTCCCAATAATATTTTCTTTGTCTGCTCTTCTGTGGACATTATATGATCCTTGCTATTTAAATTTATCTTTTTTATTGTGCCTCAAAAAAACTTAAGGCATACTCCAGTTGGTGTAATCTACAATTTTTTTGTTTTTTGGATAGACAGAAGATTGTGAATGTGCTATCATAACTTAGTGATTACATCATAAAAGGAAAAACATGGCACATCATCATAAAAAAACCGTCGAGAAGCATCATTTGCAGATCGTTGTTCTCGTATTTGGTTTTATACTCTGGTTCATACCTGTACCCTCAGGCCTTGATACCTATATTTCCACTCTTCCGGCTTCAGATCTTGAATTTACATCGCAAACGGCATGGCATCTCTTTGCTGTATTCATCACGGCGATCTTTGCAGTGATACTGAATTCTATGGCGATATTTACCGCAGCTATTCTTGGTGTTTCAGCAGTTATTCTTACAGGTACACTGACACCAAAGCAGGCATTTAGCGGTTTTGCAGAAGATTGGATCCTTCTTATTATCGTGGCCTTCCTTATTGCCCGCGGGGTGATCAAATCTGGTTTGGGTAAACGGATCGCATTTTTGATCATTCGAAAATTCGGAAAAACATCTTTGGGGCTTTCCTACTCTGTCATTGCAGCCGATATGCTCATTGCCCCGGCTTTCCCGAGCAATACAGCCAGATCGGGTGTACTTTTCCCGATCGTTAATGCCTTAGCAGCAGACAGCGGGTCTAAAGTAGCAAACGGGACACGTAAAAAACTGGGTTCTTTTCTGATGATGTCTTCTATGGCAGGTCTTACTGTCTCCTCATCACTTTGGCTTACCGCCATGGCAGCC
>DQVY01000142.1 GCA_015661535.1 Sulfurovum sp.
AGAGTACCGCAATGGGATTGCAGGTTGAGGTCTTGTTGCCGTGGTTGGAGAAAGAGGTTTAGATGTACGAAAATGAACTAAAAGCACTTAAAAAAGCAGGGCGATTTCGAGAGAGAAAACTTTATGACGACACCTTGACTGACTTGGCTTCAAATGATTATTTGGGGTTATCGCACAATAAAAAGAGTTTTAAAAAAGCTGTCAAACTGGTGAACGAATATGATACAAAAACATCCAAAGCCAGTATGTTGGTCAATGGCTACCATCCTATTCACCGTATCTTTGAACTTGAAATGGCAGAGCAGAATGGCTTCGAGGAAGGACTTGTGGTTGGTTCTGGTTTTTTAGCCAATATGGCACTCATAGAAGCTTTGGTTCGCAAAGGTGATATGCTGTTTATGGATGAAGAGTACCATGCTTCAGGTGTGATGGCAGCACAGTTATTGAGTGAGAGAGTGGTGACTTTTGCACATAATGATGTGGAAGATCTAAAAGCCAAGTTGGCACAGTACCCCGGTAAACGACAGATCATTGCAGTAGAGGGTGTTTACTCTATGGGTGGGGATCTTTGTAAAAAAGAGATCTTTGATCTTGCAGACAAGACAGGTGCTTTGCTCATTGTTGATGAAGCACACTCAGCAGGGGTGTTAGGTTTACATTTATTGGGTATTTTTGAATATTATGGCATTAAAATACATGAAAGACACATAAAAATGGGTACACTGGGTAAAGCCTATGGTTCTTATGGTGCCTATATATTGGCATCAAAGAGCATCATCTCCTTTTTGGTCAATCGTGCCAAGCCCATCATCTACTCTACGGCACCTTCTGTGTTTGATACTGCCTTAGCTTTAGTAAACATAAAACATATACGTAAGAATACAGAGAAATACAGGAAGAAGATACTGGAACGTCAGACCTATGTACAAAAACAATTGAACATGCCTTGTGAAAGTCTTATTGTCCCTATAGAGATGCCGAGTAATGCACATGCTTTATTTGTACAAAAAGGATTGATGGCACAGGGCTATTTGGTGGGTGCGATACGCCAACCTACTGTTGCGCAACCTATCATACGTTTGATACTCAATGTAGCTGTACCAGTAAAAAAAATTGGACACGCATTGGCACTCATTAGCCATAACAAGGTACAATAGAATTTTAAATCAATAAAGGGTTACTGTGTTCAATAGTTTAGTCAAAGGTTCCATCATTCTGGCCATGCTTTTTGCTGCGGCACTTACGGCAGCATTTATTTATGCCTATGAAGAGATCTCTTTGGATGCAGATAAGTTAATTAACTATAAGCCTGAGACCTCTTCTATTATATATGACAGAGAAGGCAACAAATTGGCCTATGTCTTCAAAAAACAGCACCGTCTTTATGCACGTTATGATGAACTGCCAAGCTTCCTTGTTGAAGGTCTTATAGCGATGGAAGATACCAAGTTCTTTGAACATAACGGTGTAAATCCTGATGCGATCTTAAGAGCCATTATAAAAGATATACAGGCAGGATCTTTTGTCGAGGGTGGGAGTACCTTAACCCAGCAACTCATTAAAAATAAAATCCTTACTAATGAAAAGAAACTGGCACGAAAGATAAAAGAAGCTATTTTGGCGATTAAAATAGAACATGAATTGAGTAAAGAAGACATTATTGAACGGTATTTGAATGAAATATCATATGGCAATAACTATTTTGGTGTCAAAACTGCTGCCAATGGCTATTTTCATAAAGAGTTGAATGAAATTACCCTCAAAGAGGCGGCTATTTTAGTAGGGTTGCCGAATGCACCAAGTTTTTACAATCCTCTTAAACACTATAAAAGAGCGTTAGACCGTGCCAATAATGTGCTGTATCGTATGAAAAGTATAGGCTGGATCACCCAAAGTGACTACCTTAAAGCAGTGAAAGAATCTCCTAAAATCTATAAAACCTCACTGACACAGAACATAGCACCAGGTATAGTAGATGAAGTACTGAGACGCTACAAAGGTAAACTTGGCGATATACGTACAGGCGGGGATGAAATTTACACAACCATCGATATGAAGCAACAGAAGATCGCAGAAGAAGCTGTAGATTTTGCTTATAAAAAAGCACTGAAAAAATACAAAGAGAATGCAAAGAAATCTACTTTAAATGCCGCATTTGTTGCCGTTGAGAGTGCAACAGGCGACATCTTGGCGATGATAGGAACCACTGATTATAAAAAATCCACCTTCAACCGTGTGACCCAGGCCAAACGTCAACCCGGTTCTTCTTTTAAACCATTCATTTATCAGACAGCCCTTGATATGGGGTATAACCCTGCCAGTCCTTTGACAGACTTAGCAAGAACATTTCAGTATTACTATAAGGGCAAGCCTAAAGTATGGGCACCTAAAAACTACGAACATGATTTTAAAGGGTTTATCCCCTTGCGGGAAGCGTTAGTACATTCACGAAACCTGGCAACCATTAACCTTGTATCTGATCTGGGGGTCAGTACGATCCGTAAACGTTTGGCATTTTTGGATGTGCCGCATATTCCCAGAGATATGTCTATTGCTCTGGGGAACCTTGGACTGAGTCCTTTAAAAATGGCACAGATATTTTCTGTATTTGCCAACAAAGGACATATGATCGCACCAAGGCTTGTGAGTAAGATCATCTCTAAAGAAGGCGCCATTATTTATGAAACACGTCCCAAAGAGATAGAAGGGTTTACTACCCCTGAGCAGGCCTATCTGATGACCGATATATTGATGGATGTCATCAAAAGAGGTACAGGTAGAAATGCACGTGTACCAGGGATTGAACTGGCAGGTAAAACGGGGACTACGAACGATAACATTGATGCATGGTTCTGTGGCTATTCTCCTACCATTGAGACCATTGTATGGTTTGGTAGAGATGACAACAAACCTATAGGAAGAGGGGCTACCGGTGGTGCCATTGCTGCACCGGCTTTCTCTTTTTATTATAAAAAATTATTGGCACTTTACCCAGATACCAAACGTACTTTTGACATACCGCAAGGGGTGTTTAGGGGTGAATATGAAGGGAGATCGGAGTTATATACGGAACATTCCCCTTTGCCGACCATGGAGAAAAAAAGTGTACATCCTTATGATGAAATGGATGATATGGAAGAACATAAAACGATGTTGGAAGAAGAGACAAACATCGTAGAAGATATAGATCCGGATGATATGGACAGCGATGGAGAAATAGGTTTGGCACCTACACTGAACATCGATGAAGGTCCTTTGGAAGGTACCTATGCAGATGACACCGGGTATGAAGATGATCCTGAAGATTCAGGTGATCCCTTACACCCCAATAAAAAAGTGCCTTTAGTACCTGTTTCGAATGACAGTGGTACACTTTTTTAGCATGAAAATACTCAACAATATAAGGGAAAATTACAATGCATAGTTTTGCACCAGAGATCATACTTATCACCATATTGGGCTTGGTTGTCTTTTCAGACGCTCTTGCAAACAAATTTAAAATACCCTCTGTATTTTTACTGCTCATAGGTTCTTATACCATCTATACCTATGTGCCTATGGCTGTTCCAATGGATTTAAAACAGCATTTCGATGCCATTATTATTTTCTGTATACCGCTTATTTTTATGGGTGATGCCTTACATTTACATTTTACAGACATAAAGAAGTATGGTTGGGATATTTTTTACTTGGCAGTAGTAGCGGTAGCACTTTCCATCACCGCGGGTGCTTCTATGTACTACTTCGGTATTTTTGAAGGCCTTACTTTAGGCGCGTATGTTTCTCTTTTTGCTATTAATATGGCAACTGATGCCGTTTCTGTACAGTCTATACTCTCAAGATTTAAAGGGATCTCACATCATTTGAAAGTATTGATCGAAGGGGAATCTTTAGGGAATGATGCCACGGCGGTCATTGCCTTTTTCTTCATTGGTCTGCCTTGGATGCTCTCTGGGGAAATAGACACTGGACATGCAGCTTTAGAGGCTTTACGTGTCTTTGTTGTGAGTATTGGTATAGGGCTGTTGATAGGCTTAGCATTTTATATGATCATGAAACTTTTTTCAGACAAAAGGGGAGAGTTTTTTTCTTTCATTATTGAGGCTTACTTGGCATATGTACTGGCAGAAGAGATGCATGTTTCTGGTATTTTGACCCTTATTGTTGCTATCATCGCTACCAAAGCATGGATAGACTCTGACAATAAAGTCTTGGAAGAGGGGTCGAAAAAAACAAAAAGTTTTTTACGTACCTTGCGCTTGAGTGAGATCAAAGCAACCACTACGGAAAGACTGGAATACATTTATGAAATGGCAAAAGAGTTTGGGTACATTGCTGCGGTTATGATATTTTTCGTCTTGGCTGAAATGGTTGACTTTGAAAAGTTGTGGCAGTATAGAACAGAGATCCTCATTATGTTTGGACTCACAACACTTATACGGGCACTCTCTATGGCAAAATTCGCTTTTATAGGAAGTTCCAAACTCAAACATATCACGGCTGTAGGACTTGAGGGATGGTTCATCTTGACATTCTCAGGTATGAAAGGGGCATTGTCCATCATACTTGTGCATATGATACCCAACAGTTTTGAGCATAAAGAACTTTTTGAAGTAGTGACTGTTGGCGTAGTAACGTTGTCCATCTTTGTGTATGGTACAACGCTTTGGACGTACTTTACATTTTTTAAGAAAGAAGAAGAGAAAAGCCTTTTCAAATCATAAATCTCCAAAAAATGTAGGTCGGGATGCCCTCTTCCCGACATCAATATGCATACGATAAAATCATACATAATCATGTACCATCCAAACCATTAAAAACAAAATCAATTCACATAGATAGCGCTATACAATGGAATGTTTTTTAGTTGGTGAATATGGGGGGATTATAAAGAGAAGTGACTCTCAGGCAGAAGCCTGAGAGCAGGGATTAACAAGAATACGTTGAGATAAACTCAAACGCTGTTGGTCTACCTTCGTCAGGTATAACTTGTCTTTCAAACTGATAGTGTTGGTATGTTTCGATGAAGTCTTTTGTCATTACCGGCAATAAGAAGTCATGGTCAGAAATAAGACCTTCAAGTGCTTCACGGAATGTGTGAGGCATTTGAGGGATATTTTTTTCTCTGATCTCATCAAGTGAAAGTTCGAACAAGTCAACATCCATAGGACCTACCATAGGGTAACCGCCATTTTTGATACCATCAAGACCTGCAAGCATCAATACTGAGAAACAAAGGTAAGGACAAGCAGTTGAGTCTGGGAATCTAGTCTCAATTCTTGTAGCCATTTCACCTGCACCATAAGGGATACGACAAGCAGCTGAACGGTTTTGGCTAGAGTAAGTCAAGATAGATGGTGCTTCGTAACCTGGAAGTAGTCTCTTGTAAGAGTTTGTACTTGGGTTTGTAAATGCAGCAACTGCGTCAGAGTGTTTAAAGATACCAGAAAGGTAGTCAAGTGCAGTTTTAGAAAGGTTTGCATATTCACCCTCTTTATAGAAAAGGTTTTTACCGTCTTTCCAAATTGATTGGTGCACGTGCATACCGTTTCCGTTATCACCGTAGAGTGGCTTAGGCATGAATGTTGCTGTTTTACCGTTAAGGTGTGCAACCATTTTTACAACATATTTGTATTTTTGTACGTTATCTGCAGCTTCGATGAGACCACCAAATTTGATACCGATCTCACCTTGTGCCTGAGCAACTTCGTGGTGACCAAGCATTACAGTCAAGCCAACTTCTTCAAGAAGAAGCATCATTTCAGCACGTAAATCTACCATTGAGTCTGTTGGCATTGTTGGGAAGTACCCACCTTTGGTACCTGGTCTGTGACCCATGTTACCAAATTCGTATTCAGTATCTGAACTCCAACCACCTTCTTCAGACTCTACAGAGTAAGAAGCAGAATTGATCTTGTCTGAGAATTTCACATCATCAAAGATGAAGAATTCATTTTCAGGTCCAAAGTAAGCATCATCACCGATGCCTACTTCTTCCATATATTTAAGTGTTTTCTTAGCGATAGATCTTGGACATTTAGCATAAAGTTCATTTTCATAAATATCATACACATCACAAATAAGAATGACTGTAGAGTCCGCTGTGAACGGGTCCATAAAGGCTGTTTCAACATCAGGTTTAAGCAGCATATCTGAAAAGTTGATTGGCTGCCATGCTTCGATAGATGAACCATCAAACGGGATACCGTTTTCTAACATAGAATCTTCTACCGCAGATGCTCTGTATGAAATATGGTGCCATGCACCTTTAATGTCTGTGAATCTAAAGTCTACAAATTCAACCTCATTTTCTTCACAAAATTTTCTGTATTCTGCAATGTTGTTTACAAATTTACCCATGTGTAACGCTCCTAAAATTTAATTTTTATCTTATAATTATAGCCATTAAAAAATTAGGTGCATCAGCATTTGTGCCTAAAAAGTAATCAATTCTCTATCACGCCCTTGAAAAGTAACAGCTTTGGTATATCCTACCTCTCTTGCCATTTTTGTAGTTTGCTCATAAGCAAAGCCTACTTGTTCTACTGCATGGGCATCAGAGGAGAAGGTAATAGGGATATCCAATTCATAGGCAACTTCCAGTAGTGATCGTGAAGGGTAGATCTCTCCTATAGGTTTACGAAGGCCTGCTGCATTGAGTTCTAAGACCATATTTGACTTTTTGATGGCCTGTAATGCATTTCTTGCGAGGATCCTTGTGTCTTGTTTAGGCATATATTTAAAGACTTTTATCAGGTCTAAATGCCCAACAATATCAAATTTTCCGGACTTTGCCATTGCTTCTGTAGCTTCAAAATAGGCTTGCCATATCTCATCTATGTCTTTCTCTTTCCATCCGCCAATGAATTCCGGATTGTCAAAACTCCATTTGTCTATGAAGTGTACGGAGCCTATAAGATAGTCCACGTCTGCTTTCAGTATACGTTCATCCATGTGTCCCGGCAACCAGTCTACTTCGTAGCCAAGTAGAATTTTTATCTTATTCTTGTAGTTCTCTTTGGCTGTTAAAATATCTGAAAAATAAGCATCTATATCAGTAAAAGGCAGTCTATAGTTTTCATCGAAATCCATAGGTGCGTGTTCTGAGAATCCGTAAATGTCTATGCCTAGTTCAATGGCCCTTTGTATGTATTCATCAACAGTGCCTTCTGCGTGGTTACAGCGTGTGGTATGATTATGTAAGTCTATACGTGTTGTTTTCATAAAGAGATTATAGCATAGTTGATATCATCTGTATTTGGGTAAGAATAGTTTTATGAAATGATTACTCATAATTGTTGTAATTGTAAGGTAAATCGTATTACAATAGAATATATAAATGACTTGCATAAATAAAAATGAGGATTAAATTATGAAAAAAATACTTATCATCACAGCACTTTTAGGTACTACGCTTTTTGCAAACATGGCGACATCAGTGGTTAAACACGAAGTACAACATTCTAGTAAAAAAGCAACAAAGGACACCAAACACGATATGAAGAAAAAAACAGACTTAAATGTCAATAAGAAGATTAAAAAAGAGAAAAGAAAGATGGAAACCAAAGCTATTAAAGCCATACTTTAAGAGTACGCACTTATAAAATAAAATAGATTAAACAAGGAAACTTAATGAAAATAATGAAAAAAATGGCACTGAT
>DQVY01000264.1 GCA_015661535.1 Sulfurovum sp.
AAAATTACATATTTGCTTACCGGAGTCTATAAATATGAAAAAAGTGTATGGAGTATGTAAGGCTGATATATGTTCCTCAGCGGGAGCTGAGGAACAAGAATGATTTGTTAAAGATTATTTGTTTTTAGCTGCAATGTCATTGAGTACAAAAGATGCATGGTTAAAAGCAAGGGCAATACTTCCTTGATCGGTAACCACATCACCAATTGTGTAAAGACCTGCTACATTTGTCTCCATTGTTTTTTCATCAAATACAGGTACATCCCACTCACCTGTTTGAATACCTGAGTTGACAAGTATATCTTTAGGTGTTGTACCACCAAGGGCATACACAGCTCTATCGTACTCTGCGCTTGTACCATCTGTGAAGTTTGCTTTGATCTTTCCATTCTCTGATGGCTCAACACTTTCAATATCCACACCCAGTTTATTGATCAGTTGACCATTGTTTAGGTATTTTAATGTCATTTCTGTGTTGATAGGATTCATTCTTGTGATTTCTGCTTTTCTGTAGTTAAGCGTTACTACACAATCTTCCATACCTTCAAGTTCAACAAGACCGTATGCATATTCACCAGCAGTATCTCCACCACCTACAACCATAACTCTTTCACCATTTTCTACTTTGCTCAGGTTAAAGTTAAGACGGTCTCTGATCTCTTTAGGGAATTTATATCTTGGCTTGTTCGGTTTACCCATTCTACCGACAGACAAGATGACATTTCTTGCTTTTACTTTATGTTCGTCAGCAACTTCGTTACCGTAAACGATCTCAAATAAACCATCTTCACCCTTGTTCACTCTCATGATCTCATGGTTGTATACAAATTTATCTAAAACACCATGACTTGCCAATAGATCGTCCATTTGTTGAATGTAATCTTCTTTTGAACACTCTTCAAATCTTACATTCCCTACAAATTCAAACTTGATCCCCATCCAGTCTCTGTCCACTCTTTTACCTTTTTTGTAAAATTTGTGGATCATGTCGTTATGATGTGGTGCTTTGTCAAAAACGATAATGTTTTCAATTCCAGCTAGTTTTGCCTCGATGGCACATGCCATACCACCAGGTCCTGCACCTACAATTGCGATGTCTACTATTTTATCAGAAGCCATTTTGTTTCCTTAATATTAAAATTTCCAACGATTATAGCACTGATTATTTTAAGTAAGGTGTATCTCTACGGTATAATAGATAAAAAAATCTTAAGTGTGAATTTTTGCAACATAAATACCATGCAAAAAGATATATATTTATGTCAAATACTACATAGATGTATTTATGTGTGTATAAATGTTACATCAATATAGATTTAAAAAAAGTAGAAATAAGATTGAATAGTGTGTTTAAAATTGACACACATCCATAAATGTATAAAATAGTATTTCAATTTTTGATACAGACTTAAGTGCATCTTTGATATCCTCATACTAAATTTATAAATATCGATTTTATTTAGAGATCAATAATGAAGAATAGGACGCAAAATGGGTGAAGTACAAATAGTTAACAACATGGTTGATATCACTATTGACGGTGTTGGGTATAAGGCTAAAGAGGGTGAATTTATTTTAAATGCTGCAAGAGCTAACGATATCTTTGTTCCTGCAATATGTTATCTGACAAGATGTTCGCCAACTTTGGCATGTCGTATTTGTTTGGTAGAAGCAGATGGGAAGCAGGTATACTCTTGTAATACCAAAGTAAAAGAGGGTATGGAGATCACTATTGATACACCAAACATTCTTGAAGAGCGTAGAGCTATTATGGAAGTATATGATGTGAACCACCCGCTTCAATGTGGTGTGTGTGATCAGTCAGGTGAATGTGAACTTCAAAATTATACTTTAGAGATGGGTGTTGACTCACAATCATATTCTATTCCTGATACAAAACGTGAATCTACGAATTGGTCATCTGTACTGCATTATGACCCAGGTCTTTGTATTGTGTGTGAGCGTTGTGTAACGGTATGTAAAGACATGGTCGGTGATGCTGCGATCACTACAGCTAAACGTGGTGGGGCAGAGCTTGATAAAGCATATAAAGAGACAATGCCAAAAGATGCATACTCGATGTGGAACAAACTGCAAAAATCTGTGATCGCACCAAGCAATGGTACAGGTGAGACAAACTGTTCTGACTGTGGTGAGTGTATTGCTGTATGTCCTGTAGGTGCTTTGGTAAGTAGAGACTTTGTCTATACATCGAATGCCTGGGATCTGAAAAGAGTACCTGCTGTTGCTGCACACAGTTCTGACGGTGCACAAATCTATTATGAAGTAAAACCGACTTCTATAGAAGACAGAACAGAAAAGATCTTCAGGGTTACCAATGAGTGGTCTTTTGTCTCTTTGGATGGTTCTGCACGTTTTGCCTATGATTTCCAAAATACAACGGCAAGTAAAGATGAAGTAGCATTCGCAGCAGCGATCGAAGCATTCAAAAAAGCGGAAACAGTACGTTTTAACGCAATGATCACCAATGAAGAAGCAATGATGCTTCAAACCTTAAAAGAAAAAATGGGAGTGAAACTTTATAATCCTGAAGTTAGGGCTTTCCAAAAATTCTTAAATCATTATGAAGCAGCTTCAGGTAACAGCCTTTGGACAACAGATACAGACAGTATGATGAAAAATTCTGATTTTGTTATCTCCATAGGTGCAGCACTGAGAAATGATTCACCTGCTATGAAATATGCATTTAACAATGTACAAAAAATGAATAAAGGTGCAGGACTCTACTTCCACCCGGTAGGAGATACACTTATCCCTACTTTTGGTAAAAATGTAGAGATCTTCAACCATAAGGTAGGACTGGAAGAAGCAGCACTTTATTTGGTACTTGATCTGTTTGCAGACAAAGAGACACTTCCTTCAGAGGTGAAAGAGTATATAGAGAGCTTTAAAACCACATCAACGA
>DQVY01000063.1 GCA_015661535.1 Sulfurovum sp.
AAGAAGTTCTGCAACTGCAGAAGATTCACCTGAAGCCTCTTTTGCAGGACAAAATGACAGTTATCTGAATATTGGTGACTTTAATACACTTTTAGATGCCTATAAACGTTGTCTTGCTTCCAATTTTACAGACCGTTCCCTACACTATAAATATGACCATGGTTTTGACTATCTGAAAGTACATCTATCTGTAGTTGTGATGAAAATGGTCAGGTCTGACATCGGGGAGAGTGGTGTCATGTTCTCCATTGATCCTGAAACCGGATTTAAAGATGTCGTTTTCATCAATGCTGCATATGGACTAGGCGAGAATATAGTGCAAGGCACAATAGTCCCTGACAGTTTTTATGTATATAAACCTACTTTTATGAAAGGCTGCCGTTCTGTACTTAAAAGAAGACTTGGTGACAAAGCCCTTAGCATGGTTTTTTCAGATGAGATAGATGAAGACAATATCGCTGTAGAATACACAAAAAACATTGCTACACCTTTAGCAGATCAAAAAAAGTTTTGTATATCGGATGAAGATGTTTTGACTTTAGCTGGGTATGCGATGAAGATAGAAGCTTATTATTCAAAAGAAGCGGGGTATGAAAAGCCGATGGATATGGAGTGGGCGAAAGATGGTTTAGACGGTAAACTTTACCTTGTTCAGGCACGACCTGAAACCGTTGAATCACGTAAAAATGAAACAATGCTAGAAATGTACAGGCTGAAAGAATCTTCAAAAGTACTTTTGGAAGGTCAGGCTGTAGGCACGAAAATAGGCTCTGGAAAGGTTTGTAAAATAACAGATGCAAGTAAGCTTAATACATTTCAGGCAGGGGATGTACTTGTCGCTGAGACGACAAGTCCTGATTGGGAACCCGTAATGAAAATAGCTTCAGCAATCGTAACAAACTCTGGCGGGAGAACCTGTCATGCTGCCATTGTTTCCAGAGAATTGGGTATTCCGGCCATTGTTGGTGCAAAAAATGCTTTAGAGATCTTGAAAGAGGGAGAAGAGATCACGGTGAGTTGTGCTGAGGGTGAAACAGGGTTTATCTATGAAGGTTTGCTTGCGTATGAGATCACGCAAACAGATCTGAAAAGTGTAGGAAAGACCAAAATACAGATCATGATGAATCTGGGTAATCCTGAGCTTGCTTTTTCTCTTGCCGATCTGCCCGTAGATGGCATAGGACTTGCAAGAATGGAGTTCATTATTAATACAGCTATTAAAGCGCATCCTATGGCACTCATATATCAAGAAAAAACAGACAAGCAGACACAAGAAGATATTAAAGAACTTACATCAGCGTATAAAAATAATGAAACATTTTTTATACAAAAACTATCTGAAGGTGTTGCCAGCATCGCCGCATCAGTCTACCCCAAACCTTGTGTGGTAAGAATGAGTGACTTTAAGAGTAATGAATATGCTTCTCTTCTGGGAGGTAAGTATTTTGAACTGGATGAGGCCAACCCTATGATCGGCTTCCGTGGTGCTTCACGTTATACACACCCCAATTATGAAGAGGGCTTTGCCTTGGAATGTCAGGCAATGAAACGTGTAAGAGAGGAGATGGGCTTTGACAATGTCATTTTGATGATCCCTTTTTGTCGTAGAGTGGATGAGGGACAAAGGGTTCTTGATACCATGGAAAAATATGGGCTTAAACGCGGCGAAAATGGCTTAAATATCTATGTGATGTGTGAGATACCAAATAACGTAATACAGATAGATGCCTTCTGTGCATTGTTTGATGGTATCAGTATCGGTTCTAATGATCTGACGCAGTTGACCTTGGGAGTAGACAGAGATTCAGAGATCGTTGCTTTTGATTATGATGAACGTGATCCGGGAGTCATGAAGATGATAGAGATGGCGGTGGAGGGAGCAAAACGAAATAAACGTCACAGCGGTATCTGCGGTCAGGGACCTTCGGACTATCCTGAAATGGCAGAAGCACTGGTGAAACTTGGTATAGACTCGATGAGCCTTAATCCTGATACGGTACTACAGACCATACAGCGTATCAGTACCTTGGAAGATTCTCTAAAGAAATAGTTTGACTATTTCTTTTTACTTTTTTTCTCACTTTTCTCTTTTTTCTTATAGTCTTTAATATGTTTCTTTATCTCTTGTTTTAACTCTTTTTTAAGTCTTGAATCCATCTCTTTTTTAATAAACTTTTTGATCTTTTTCTTTTTCATCATTCTTTATCCTTTAAATTTTTTGGTATTTATTAGATATACCTCTTATAATGATAAGACAAAAAGACTTTAAGTTGTATAATAGATAAATAGTTGACAATTATAGAATATTGAACTAGAATTAAAAAAAGGAATTATTGTGAAAAATAAAATTGAAGCAGTCATAAAAGAAGTAGAAAGATCAGATAAAATATCTGCGGAAAGTAAACCGCTGATACTTGAAAAGCTTAAAGAGTGGAAAGAAGAAGACAATGCCATTGCAGAAGTGGCAGTACGTTTTGAAAACTGGTGGATGGAGATGGAACCTATCTTTGCAGAATTAGGATGGGTCTAAGGCGTGGATCTTTATACACAGTATAGTTATGAAAAAATATGGATGAAGACCTCACATAAGGATGCTTTGCGTATGATCAGTGAAGAGATGCCTGAGACAGATGCAGAAGGCACACTCTCGTATATATTGTCTGAAATAAGCAAGGGAAAAACGATCACGCTGGGCGGGTGCCGTTTTAGGAACACTCTGAAAGATTAGAGTTTTCCGTTTAGAAAATGTTCAAATATCTCTGAGACTAAAATGATACGTTCTTCAAAACTTTTTTTGGAGGCCCTTTCATGTATGGTGTGGTCCCCATCTCCAAAAGGCCCCCACCCATCCAGTGTGGCTACACCCTGGGCTGAGATGACATTGGCATCAGAAACCCCGCCTCTTTTTTCTGTTGCAAGTGTAATGCCGCATAGGCTGTTTATTTTTTCTACAAATGCAGTTTGTTCAGGGGAGGGTTGCATCACATCTCTTTGTATGCCTCCTGAGAGTTTGGATACTGTACCCTCAACATAGGATCTTTCTACGATCTCCTCAATAGATTGAACTACTCTGTCTCGTTCATCAGCCATGGTATAGCGAAGTTCAAAGGTGAGTTTTGCTTTTGGTGATATGGTATTTGCACCAATGCCTCCAGAGAGTTTTCCTACATTAACTGTTGTTTGTTTATCCAGGTCAGTGAGGGCCACCAGTGCTATGAGTTTTTGTGCTGCTTCCAGGTTGGCATCTGCACCGTCAGAGTAGTGGTTTCCTGCATGAGATGCCTTGCCCTCTATGTCAATAAAAAATGTGCCTACGCCTTTGCGTCCTACCACGATCTCATCATGCATGCCTGCTGCTTCAAAAACCATACAGTAATCATAGTTCTTTGCAATAGCTGCAGAGAGGTACTTACTGTCATCACTCCCTGTTTCTTCATCGCTTACCAGTAAAAAATCTATGTTTTCTATGTGACCGAATTTTGTATATACATGTCTAAGTGCTTGAAGTGCAACATGGTTGCCGCCTTTCATATCACATACGCCGGGACCATAGATCCATTTTTCATCTTCTGTGAATTTCTCAAAAGTATTGGGTGGGAAAACAGTGTCAAGGTGTCCCAGTAAAAGTAATTTTTTACCCTCTTTTTGTGCAGATCTAAAATGAAGATGGTCCCCGATCTCTTCTCTTGTATGTCGTTCGAGACTATAGTCAAGTGCCTGCATCCAGGAGCTGAAAAGTGCAGCACATGCATCTACACCTTTTTTGTTTTTTGTCCAAGAGTTCATCTCAACGATGCTTCGTAATTCATTTAAGTTTAGATTCAGCATTTTATCTCCATATGCCTAAAATTAGGGCAGTATATATATTTTTCATTGATGATATTTTAGTATTATATTGTATAGTTTTATATGTAAGAACAGCGTTAATATGTCATATGATTTAAAAGGAGACCTGGGAGATGGATAGAAAAATCGGTATGTGGCTCTACAGTAACGGTGGCGGGGATAGGATCCAAAAAAAAATAGTAAAAAAGCTTAAAGAGCGTGAGATAGAAACAGTTACAGATATCAATCTGCGTCAGGCGATAGCTAAGAAAGGACATATTTATCACGGAAAAACACGTGTAGATGAATTGGACCTTTTCTTTTCCTATAATGCAGGGGAGCAGACACAGTATCAGACATTTTTGTATCAGGCACTAAACCGTGTGATCCCTATGATCAACTCTTATGAATCTTTTGCGTTAACAGAAGACAAGTTTCAAACCTCATTTTTATTACAAAAGCATGGTATACATACACCAGATTTCCAACTTTGCCACAGGGATGACAGCAAACAATTAAGCAGGATCATGAAAAAGTGGTCAAAAATGGTCTACAAACCGACAGACGGCTGGGGTGGGTTAGGACTTACCAAAATTGAAAGCCAGGCTACCCTCGATATGCTTATGCCCTTTCTGAACCAAATGGATCTACGTTTTTTCTATGTAGAGAAGTTTTTAAAGTATGACAATACAGACTTTAGGGTAGACATTGTAGATGGTCAATTTGTGGGTTGTTATGGTCGAAAGGCATCAGATACTGACTGGCGTACGAACATTACTTCAGGAGGCTCTGTATTTATGAGAGAACCTGATGATGAAGTGATCGATATAGCAAAAAAAGCTGCAAAAATTTGCGGGACTGACATTGCAGGTATAGATATTATCTACGATATGGAACAAGAAAAATATGTGGTACTCGAGGTCAACGGTATACCCGCTTTTGCAACACCGGAACAAGAGAAGATGGGGTTAGATTTCAATAAGAAAAAAATTGATTTAATTGTAGACTTGATAGACAGAAGAACAAAATTGTAATACTTTTGTATAGAAAAAAAGATATATTACGCAAAATATTGAAAAGAGCAGAATAAAATGAAAAAAAATACGAATAAATTACCAAAAATAGGCTTACTTTATCTTGATCATGTATTGAGGTTTTTTGATAAATCAAATTTTAAAGGCTGGCCTAATAAGATAGAGACTGCTACCTACCACTGGAAAAATGATAAAGAACGTTTTATTAATGAAGTGAAGCGTAAAAAGATCGATATTCTCATAGGAAATATTCCTGCGACAGCGTATGAAACATTTAGAGAAATAGCACGTGAACTTCCAAATGTACAGTTCATCCCTTCTTTAGATACACAGTTTTCAAACAAGTCAAAAGAAAATGTGACACGCTTTGCCTGGAAGTATGAGATACCTATACCAAAAACATATATCTTTTATGACAAAAGTAAAGCAGAAAAGTTCATAGATGAAACAGACTTTCCTAAAATCATTAAAAAATCGTATGGACCTTCTAATTATGGCGGGTATTTTGTACATAAAGTAGACTCCAGACAAGAAGCACATAATCTGCTGGCACAAAAAAAGTACCATCCTGCCTATTTTCAAGATTTTGTACCTATGGAAGCAGATGTACGTGTAATGCTCATAGGGCATAAACCTGTGTGTGCATTCTGGAGACGTGCTCCAGAGGGTGAATGGCTTACCAACACTTCACAAGGTGGAAGTATGGACTATATGGATGTGCCTAAAGAGTTACTTGACCTTGCAGTCAATGTTTCCAAAGCGGCCAATGCTGAGTACTGGGCCTGTGATGTTGCGGTAGGCAGAGATGGTAAATTCCGTATTTTAGAGTGTGCTACAGCATTTGCAGCCTTCCCGTATATAAGAGACTGGATAGGGCAGTACCTCATGTGGAAATTCTCAAATGGCAGATTTTCCAAACCAAATATACCTCTATATAACTGGGAGGAACTTGGCAAAATGGATGCTTCTGTGCTTAGAACCTTGCGTTATATTACCTTTGGAAACTATACACCATCGTACGATGGCGCATACTTTTTGGATAAAAAAGTACGTGAAAGCGAAGCAGGGGAGATGTACTTACATGAAATGGATGCCCTTTTCCCTATGTTGCTTACGGAAGACCGGAAGCATGAAGAGTGGCCGAGTGAAACATGGAATTTTCAAGACAATTATGGGAAAACGGTGAGAAAAGTACATGTGAAAAGCAATCCGCCTGTTTCAAATGATGAGAGCAGTGAACAGCTTACACAAAGTGATATTGTTCTAGATAAAAAAAGAGTCAAAAAATTACTTACTTCGGTAAAAGGTATCGGCAATAAAAAAGCGAAGCATATTATGGATACTTTTGATACAACAGACTTGGTACATGCCTTGGAAACTGCACCTGAAAAGATCGTAGAAGAAGTCTCATGGTTGAAGAAAAAAGTACTTAATAAACTTATGAAAGAGTGGAAAAAATTTAAAAGTAAGCTTTAAACTTCATTTATTTTATAGCCAAATTATTTTGGCTATAATTCCATTAAAACTAAAAGTGAAATATATCTATGAAAAACCAATATATGTCTTATAAAGAAAGTTTACACTTTCTTTTCGAAATGGAAAAAAACTATCCTACACTTATAAAAATAGAAAAAATTGGTACTACCTATGAAGGACGTGATATTGTTCTTGCCAAAATATCTAAAGATGTGGAAAAAGCAGATGAAAAACCGGCCATGCTTTTTACCGGAAGCATACATGCCAGAGAGTGGATAGGGCATGAATTGGCACTGAAGTTTATAAGTTACATGGCAGAAAATCAAGACATTGACCCAATACTTGAAAAATCTTTGACAGAATCAACGATGTATATGGTACCTTGCCTGAATCCTGATGGATATGAATATTCACGTAAACATTTTTCATTTTGGCGTAAAAATAGACGTAAGAACCATGATGGAACCTATGGTGTAGACCTTAACCGGAACTTTTCTATAGGTTTTGTAAAACAATCTGACACAAGTTCTAACGTTTATGGTGGTGAAGAACCTTTTTCAGAAGCAGAGACATCTGCCATTAAACATTTTGTTGACAATCATGAGAACATTACCATAGCATTCGATTACCACTCACAGGGAAATGTCTTTTTCCCTGCACATAAATTTATGCATGAAGCAGAAATAGACGGTACAGATATGAATGTACTTTGTGCCAATATGAATGACGAGTTTGCAAAGGTCACAGGTCGAAAATATGGTATACATAGAGGAAAGCCGCCGGCAGGACTTATCTCTGGCTCTGGACGTGAGTATTATTATTCAAAAGGTATTATTGCTGTCGTTGCTGAGGTGGGGACAAAAAACATTCCTGATTATATGAAAAGTATGTCAGGGAGTATTCATGAAAACATACCTGCACTGAAACATGCTTTCTCTGAAGTTGTCAACTACTCTGCATTGGCTCCTAAAAGAGTAGATGAATTTACGATCGAATGCAGAGATGCCACTTCTGTCACCTTGGTATGGAAGTATGAAATACGTGATGATATATTTTTTGAAATATACAGAAGTACCAAAGACAAAGATGCCTGTAATGAACGTACAAAAGTGGGTATAGTAGGCGACAACAGATTCACAGATGAAGATTTGAATTCATCTACAAACTACCACTATACTATTCGTGCTGTCAATAAAAATACAGGCTACAAATCTCCTTTTGCCCCAGTAGTTAAAGTACGTACAGGATTAGGCGATGATGAGTTCTTTAAACTTATTTTTGCAGAAAAATCAGGTACTGGATATGTGGGAGAATACACAGAAGAACAAAATCGTTCACACTTTGGACAAAACTCTCTTTTTGTGGGGGTCAATAAATCAAGAGGTATCTGTGATGCTGTGATGAGCTTCAATTTTGACTCCATACCTGACAATGCCATCATTAAGTCTGCCCGCTTTTACATCTATCCTATGAACCGTGTAGGCGCGAAGATAGAAAAATATGGTGAGTGGAATCTCTCACTCTTGGATCAAACAAGTTTTTCTGAAATTACAGACTTCAAAGAGATTGACAATGCAAGTACCCAAGGTGTCATAGGTCGTGCCATTCAATCAAGTAACCTTACGCAAGGTATTTGGAACCATTGGAGTTTTTCCAAACATGAATGTGAGTTGTTGCAGAATGAACTTTCCAATAAAAAAGCTGTATTTCGCATAGATGGCCCCAAATCTTTACCTGAGGGTGAAGATAGTCAAATGATGCAGTTTGACATTGGTTATGGTAAATATGGCGGCGGCATACATTACCGTCCCATTCTTGATATTAAATATACCCTTGAAAATGAAAAAGTCAAATTACCTGCTGCTTCCTTTGTCAGTATTTGTACAGACAGGGTAAGAGAGGGGCTTAAATCTGGTTTTGATACAGAGGGTAATCGTGTGTATGGGTATATGGACTTTGACCTTTCAGAACTGCCGAACCCAGAACATACAATGATCACAAAATGTACCTTACGTATACGCAACAACAATACCTTTAAAACATCCTCTGATGTACGTTTTTATGTAGAGTTGGTGGAACTTGACGAAGTGGGCACCTATGAAGATATTAAAAATCGTGAAAAAATAGAGTATATTGGCTATGAAGTTGCAGAATCAGACATGGGCAATAAAGAGTATCAGTATTTTACATTTGACACCTTGTCTAAAAATGTTTTGGATGAGATGCATCAGCAAGGTAAAAAACTGAAACTGGTGATCAAGCCAACCTCTGCACTGGGTATAAAAAACCGTATTATAGAGTGGAATGAAGATGCAGAACTCATAGTGAAGTATATACAGAAAAGACGTACTGCTGTAAAACAAGTAGAAAACTTGAAACTATCCAAAGAAAATAAAATGATAAAACTTTCTTGGGATAAAGTAGAGGATGAAGCACTCAATGGCTACTATGTAGTAAGAAACAGTTTCCATGTGCCCAAACATTTTATGGATGGTGTAAAGATCTATGGAGGCAAAGATACCTATACCTATGATAATTTTGGTTCGTATAAAAAAGAAAAATATTATGCGGTATTTTCTTATGATGATGTACCTAATTTTTCTGATCCGGCCACAGTGAAGTATACGCCTTTAGAGAAATATTGATCTGAGTCAGCGTTGCTTTAAGTTGGCAGTAATATAATATTAGAGGTATCCATAAATTAAAAAAGGTGTAAATAATGAAAAAAACCATCATGATATTTTTATCAGGTATTGTACTCTTAGGACTTAACAGTTGTGCAACTTGGACTGCTGTAAAAAAGGACACAAGAGTAGTCAAAGATGATGTAAAACATGTTTCTAAAAAAGCATGGAAAGACGGTAAACAAGCCATACATAAAGCTACAGAGTAACGCTTTTTAAACAAGCACAAAGGAGGAAAGAATGAAAAAACTATCACATATAGTACTGGCGGCAACAGCAGCACTCTTTTTAAGTGCCTGTGCCTCTCATGAGAATTTTGTATTGAAGTATAACGCGTGGATAGGAAAAGATATTAATACTTTTATTTCAAGGGTCGGGTATCCTGACAGAACGTACAAATTGCCAAACAGTAAAAACACAGTCTATATTTATGAAGAGTCACGCCTGCAAAGCTACCCGACAATGACCATTGGATATGGCGGCTTTTACGGTCCTATGTATGGAGGGATGATGTATGGGAATGATATTCAGCAAAAGACATGTAAACTCTTTTTAGAAGTCAATAAACAGCATAAAATCGTGCGCTGGTCATCACGGGGTAACAGCTGTGTCTCTTCACAGCCATACTAAGATTAGTTTTTTACCCGATATATACTAAGGTCATTTGCAAATTGCAGAGGGCCTTTGTAGTGTTTACGTATGTCTTTTGTACTTTCAGTTTCACGCCCAAGTGTTCTTAGCATCCTGTGTGAAAGTACAAGTTTTTTAACTTCTGCTTCTTGTGCAATATCCCCTATAATATCTGGAGTCATGTGAAGTTTGGCACCTACACCTTTTGTACCTTTGGGTACAGCATTGTGTGCTACTAAAATAGTGCTGTTCTTGGCCAATGTTCCCAAGGTATGGTAGTCTCCGTTCATGTCACCAGAGAAAGTGATGCTTTTATTACCTATGTCTACCCTGTAGGCTACAGCAGGGATAGGCCCATGATGTACGCTTATTGCCGAGATACGCAGGTTACCTAGTGTATAAACGACCTTTGGTTTGCGTGTATCCTCAATGGTGTGTGTTTTAAGTTGCAGACTGGCTGAACCATCGAGATGGTCACCCAAGTACTGCCATGCGCCTTTGTCATTTTCAAAAAGTCTTTCTATAAAATCTTCCGTACTTGGCATAAATTTGTTTTCATCAGGTCCAAATATGTGTAGTTGCCCTGATGCAGAGGTAAAAAAGCTTGATTTTACTAGAGCCGGGAGGTCTGCGGTATGGTCTACATGAAGATGTGTGAGCAGTATGACATCAAGGTCTTGTATCTTGGCTCCTGCTTCTTCAAAACGTAGGCTGGCACCCCCGCCAAAGTCTATGAGTATACGGCTTTTGCCATCTATCCAGACAATGTATGCAGAAGAAGCACGTTTGTCTCCACTTTCTGGTCCGCCAGAACCTAAGACCTGCAGCCTAATATTTGTTTGCGTAAACACTAACGTAGAGAAGAGAGACAGCAATAAAAGATATTTTTTCATAATATGGTCCAATGATGGATTAGTGCATAGAAGCTACACATTTAAAATTGTATAATCATTCTATGTAATATCTGTGTATTTTGGAGGAGTGTTATGTTTAAAAATATGATGGGTGAAGTTGCCGTACTTTTTTCCTACCCGAAGCATTTATTTATCTTGTTTGCCAGATTGGTCATAGCCTATGGTTTTACCAAACCGGCATTAATGAAGCTTCATGACATGGAATCAACAGCAGCTTGGTTTCACAATTTGTCTATTCCATTTCCAACATTCTCTGCATACTTTGTCACCGGTATAGAAGTAATAGGTATTGTGCTTCTTCTTATAGGCTTGTTTACACGGCAGGTTTCTATATTTCTTATGTTTGTCATGCTGGGGGCTATACTCTTTGTACATGGACCACATGGGTACTCTGTGGCAGAGAATGGTATTGAGATCCCACTCTATTATTTTTTGTTTTTATCTATTTTTGCTGCCTTTGGTGCAGGTAAATATTCTTTAGATCATGTACTGTTTAAGGATGACAACAATGAATAGTGAAAAACTTTTTTCAAATTTCCCACTTCTATCGGCAGATTGGGGTGCATTAATAAAAGTATTGATCGTTGTCTTGGTCTTGGTACTTTTGGCAATGTTTATTTATGACAGGTTCATACAAAGAAAAAATCAACTGCTTATTAATTTTCCTCTCATAGGACGTTTACGTTACGTGTTTTATGCCTTGCGAGGCCCGATGCGTCAATACTTTGGCGATGAAACTTTTTATGACTCTTTTGAGAAGTTATTGTGGGTCAATAAAGTAGCTGCAGGTAAAAATCCTTACCTCTCTTTTTCACCTACAAAACCCTATGGAAATCAAAAAACACTTTTTAAACATGCCAATTTTGTAAAAGAAGTCAGTGAAGTCGAAGAAGATTTTTCTGTTACCTTCGGAAAAGGGAGAAAAATACCCTTTGTAAGCAGCAGTATAGTAGGGCGTTCAGCTATGAGTGATGGTGCTATATCACCAGAGGGTACACGTGCATTTTCCATAGGTGCGAGAAAAGGAAATTTCTCTATAAACACAGGGGAGGGAGGATTGACCTCAAACTTCTTGGCTTCTCTCAATGTGGAAGACTGTGAGTGTACGGATTACCTGGAAGTAAAAAAGGGCACATGGTTTGCTAAAGGAGCATATAAAATATTACGTATTTTAACCAATAAAGAAGTCTCACAACGTGTATACAGAAAGATGGTGGTCCGTCAAAAAAACAGAGGGTCCTTTATATTTGACAATAAAAAATTACTTTATTTTCGTATAGACTGGACAAAACCTCTGGCATATTTTCCTAAGCAAGTACCAAGTTCTGTACCTGACATTACTTTTCAAATGGGTTCAGGACTTTATGGTGTACGTCACCATGATGGCTCTTTTGATCCTGAACGGTATCAAAAGGTCATGCGTTTTGCCAAAATGACTGAAGTGAAACTAGCACAGGGTGCCAAACAAACGGGAGGGAAGCTTTTGGCTGCCAAAGTGAGTGATGATATTGCTTATTATAGGGGTATACCAGCACATGAAGACCTTATAAGCCCCAATCGTTTCCCTTATGCTTCAGATATGGAAACACTTTTTGATTTTATCTCAGAGCTTCAAGACCTTTCAGGAAAACCGGTAGGGTTTAAAATCGTGATCTCTACAAAAGAAGATTTCGAAAGTTATGCTAAAGCATTGAAAAAAAGAAAAGAAGAAGGCAAAAGCATTGCGGATTTTCTTACTATTGACGGAGGTGATGGCGGTTCTGCCACCGCACCACTGGAAATGATGTCTAAAATAGGATTGCCTATACGTGAGGCATTAGATATCGTAGTGCCCATATTGGAAAGGTACGGACTAAAAGAAGATGTAAAGATCATTGCAGCCGAAAAGGTACTTACACCTGATGATGTCATTGAATTACTCTGTCACGGGGCTGACTTTATAAACATTGCCCGGGGTTTTATGATATCTGCCGGATGTATACGTGCAAGAGAGTGCTCCGGAGCGGGAGGACGCAACTGTCCTGTTGGCCTTGCTACTATGGATGAGGGGAAACGAAGCAAATACCTTGTTCTTCAAAAAGCAAAACATGTTGCCCATTATCACAATGCACTTTTACAAGGTGTACGCTCACTTATGGCAGTGATGGGGAAAACAAAAGTTTCACAGTTGTCGATGGATGATTTAATGGCACGAAAATCACTGAACCTATGATGGTTTTTTTGATATAATACATTCAATTAATATCATTATACAAGGATAAATCGTGCAAAAAGAGCCGATGCTAAGAGTAACATATAATAAACTATCAGAAGAACTTGAGCAGTTGAAAACTGTTGAGAGAGGTGCTATCGCACTGATCATTGATGAGGCAAGAGCACAGGGTGACTTGAAGGAAAATGCTGAATACCATGCTGCCAAAGATGAGCAGGGACTGATGGAAGCACGTATCATTGAACTTACAGACGTGATCGGACGTGCACAGGTGGTTGATCCGTCTACCCTGGCACACGACCGTGTCTCTTTTGGTTCAAGAGTAGAGTTAACAGACCAAAATACAGATGAAACACTTATCTACACCATTGTTGGCGGACAAGAGTCTGATCCCAGCAGAGGTTTGATCTCTATTCAGTCTCCTATGGCCAGAGCACTTTTAGGTAAAGAAGAGGGTGATGAGGTATCGTTAACCTTGCCAACGGGTAAAAGAACATATGACATTGAAGAAGTGTCGTATGTAGAAATCGTAGTACAGTAAGAGGTTTTAAATGTTTAAAGTAGGAATTGTAGGTGCAAGTGGCTATACAGGCCTGGAACTGGTAAAAATGTTAGTGACACATCCGGGCTTTCAATTAACATATCTTGCCACAACGCAGGGTGATACGATGATAGAACAACTGCATCCTTCTCTTGAAGATGTGATCAGTCTTCCTGTCGAAAAAGCCGATGTGGCTTCTGTAGCAGCATCTTGTGAACTTGTTTTTCTTGCACTCCCGCATAAAACGTCTATGGGCTTTGCAAAAGACCTTTTAGACAAAGGGGTCAAAGTCGTGGATCTCTCTGCCGATTACCGTTTAGATCTTGACACCTATGAATCACATTATTGTGAGCATGAAGATGTGGCACATTTGGATGGTGCAGTGTATGCCTTGGTAGAGTATTACCGTGAGGCATTAAAAACAACCAATTTGGCAGCAGGTCCGGGATGTTACCCTACGGCAACTTTATTGGGTATTTTGCCCTTCATTCCGTACATAGATGAAAATGCACCACTTTTTGTAGATGCAAAGTCAGGTTTAAGTGGGGCGGGTAAAAAACTGACAGAGATGACAAGTTTTGTCAATATGAATGAAAATATCTTTGCCTACAACCCGTTAAAACATCGTCATGCACCGGAAATTGCAGAGAAGATAGAAAAAGTACATGGGGTAAAAATGAATGTGAACTTCGTACCCCACCTCATTCCTGCAACCCGTGGTGAATTGGTCTCTGTCTATGCGACACTCAAAGAAGAGATTGACCCTCTTGAAATACTTAAAAAGCATTATGCATATGACCCCTTCATTCGTATACGTGAAACACCTGTAGACATCAAGAGCACGGCAGGCACACATTTTTGTGACATCTTTGCAGCCAAAAATGGAAATGCTTTGTTTGTAAGTTCTGCCATAGATAACCTATTGCGTGGTGCGTCATCACAGGCTTTAGTGGCAGCGAACTTGATGTGCGGATATGAAGAAGGCTTGGGTATACCGGTTATTTCGTATATGCCGTAGGGTGGTGCATTTATGCCCACCTTTGTTACAATCTCATACTTTATTTGGTGGGCATAAATGCACCACCCTGCAACAGAGTTAGCTTTGAAAAGAAGGAAAACAAATGTTAGCTATTAAAGAAAATGCACTTTTTATTGCTGACTCCCATTATCCCCATCATGGAGATGATTTTTTAGCTTTACTCCAAAAATTAGATTCAGAAGAGATACAAACGTCTCAACTCTTTTTAATGGGTGATAACTTTGATCTTCTTTTTGGTCACAACGACTATATACAGACCTTTTCTGCTGAAGCCATTTCTCTACTCCAAACACTGTCAGAAAAACTTGAGATACATTATTTTGAAGGCAATCATGATTTTTGTCTTCGTGCACTTTTCCCATATATAACAGTATACAGCAGGGAAGTACAGCCGGTGATGTTTCAACTGGGAGAGAAGAAAGTGGCTATATCTCATGGTGACAAGTATATGACGGGCTTTGGCTATGACCTTTATTGTAAGATCTTACGCAACAAAATAACACTCACCCTTTTAAAACCTTTTGAAAAAGCCATCATCAACCATAGAATGAAAAAACTTTCTCAAAAACATATATGTTTTACCTTTCATGGTTTTGAAAAAAGGGTTGAAGAGATATTGAGACATTATGAAGATGCTGATCTGGTGATAGAAGGACATTTCCATCAGTCGAAAAAAGTGGGTAAATACATCTCTCTTCCTTCCCAGGCATGCCAAGGCTTGGTAGCACAGGTAGAAGAGGCTGAAGTAGTGTTCAAACAGCTTTAATGGTTTATATTACACTCTTTACGGTCTCATTTCTTGCCGCAACACTTTTACCTTTAAGTTCGGAAGCCTTACTTCTCTATGATATTTCACAAAAACATGCATTTGTTTTATTATGGAGTGCTGCAACACTGGGGAATACCCTGGGTTCGATGCTGAACTATTGGCTTGGGCTTAAAGGGGAAGCCTATCTTGAAAAAAAAGGGTACGTGTCAGTAGAAAAGATGGATAAAGCCAGAAGATCTTTTGCCAGATATGGAGGATGGTCACTTCTTTTGTCATGGGTTCCCATTATAGGAGACCCCTTGACATTCATCGCAGGTGTATTACGCTACAACTTTAAATGTTTTGTATTTATTGTTGCTGTGGCGAAGGGTATACGTTATGCTACGGTCATTTTCTTGGCGAGCAGTTTATCGGTATAGAAAGAACCAAATGGGATAAGTGAAAGTATAGAATAGAGTGCTGTCTCTTTCATGCTAAAGCCGGCTTCCTTTTTTGCTTCAATGATCTGATAGATAAAAGCAAATACCAACAGGCCGTGTAACATACCTATGACCTTTGTAGCCATGGGAATACCAAAACTATATTTCATCGGCATGGCAATGAAGAGTAAGATAAGAAAAGAGATTCCCTCTATTTTATTGATAAGACGAAATTTTTTTAATTCGGACATATTGACTCCTAAATAATTTTTAGAAGTATAACCAAAGATGTTTAATATATTGAACCCTCTGATCAGCCTATCAACTCTGCACACAAGTCAAACCTGTTGTGTGTCATTAAATGAACTTTCCCATGTTCTGTCATTACATCATCAAAAATGGCTTTAGAAAGTTTATACCCCACTTCACGCTCCTTTTCCGGACCATCCATAGCAGCAAGGTTCATGGCATCTATAATGTTTTTTGGTACTGAAATACCAGGGACTTTGTCGTCTATAAAGGTAGCAGTTCTTGCTGAGACGATAGGGAACTGTCCAAGTACCAGTTGTGCATCTTTCGCAGTATCACGGACAGATATTTTTTTAGCTTCTTCAAAAATACTTAAAAGTTCTCTGGCATTTTCCATGTCATACACCGGTTGCGTAATGATGGCCCGTGCCCCATAATCCAATTTTTTTACCATACGTTTTTTGAGTCTATCCATATCTTTGGCATAGGCATTACTTACGGCAAAAGGGTAGATAGGTTTGGGGGCAGGTTTCAATGCTTTATTTGAGTAGTCCACACCATTGTTGAGACGGTAAATAATACTTAGAAGTAAAGTAGAATCACGTTCTACCACACCTTTTACCTCAGGTTGGTCAGAAAATTTTGCAGGGTCTCCTGTCAATGCCAATATACACCGTAGATCAAAATCATTTGCGCCAAGCAGTGTGGACTGTAAAGAAAGTTTGTTTTTATCTCTCATACTCATCGTTGCGATCACTGGTTTGCCAAACTCTTGCTGTATTTTTATCGCGGAGAGAACACCGGACATTTTCAGTTTTGCCAAAGGGTTGTCAGTACAGGAAAAGCCTGATACTTTTTCATGTAAGTTATGTTTTCTAATATCAGTGATAAGACCATCAATAGATGCACCATGGGGTGGATTGATCTCAACGGTGATAAACTCATCTGTCTGGCTACATAAAAAATCACAAAATTCTTTAAACATATAGTACTCTTAATATTTTATTTTTAGTGTTATAATTCTACCAAAATTATGCATAGAGGTATATGATGGCGAAATTGGCTGTGTTTGACTTTGATTCAACATTAATGGATGGTGAAACCATTGATTTTTTTGCAGAAGTACTTGGGTTTAAAGATGAAGTAGTTGCTATTACAGAGCGTGCCATGGCTGGTGAATTAGACTTTTATGCTTCCCTGGTGGAGCGTGTGGCACTGTTAAAAGGTTTGCCGCAGAGTAA
>DQVY01000242.1 GCA_015661535.1 Sulfurovum sp.
AAGGGGAAAGTACTTTCGGAGTAGAGACTTCAGTCTCGTTATTACGGGATTAAAATCCCTACTCCTAAATAACAAAGGCTGTCATTTATTTATGGGTCTCTCATCCTACGTGGCTACGCAAAAAAAGTGAAACTATTCACTTTTTCTTTACGCGTCTCACATCATCCCGGGCATACCGCCACCCATTGGCGGCATTTCTGGTTTTTCTTCCGGTATATCTGAGACTGTTGCTTCGGTTGTAAGCAGTAGTGAGGCGACTGAAGTTGCATTTTGAAGTGCAACACGCCCTACTTTGAGTGGGTCAATAATACCCGCTTCCAGCATATTGACATACTCACCTGTAGCAGCATTAAAGCCTAAGGTTGGGTCATCACTGTTAGCGATCTTATCGGCTACGACACCTGCATCAAAGCCAGCATTTGTAGCAATTTGCTTCATCGGTGCAAACATAGCTCTAAGAATGATCTCAGCACCTACAGCTTCATCCTCCTTAAGGTCAAGTTTTACGGCTTGACTCGCTTTGACAAGTGCAGCACCCCCACCGATCACAATACCTTCATCTACGGCTGCTTTAGTCGCAGACAGTGCATCGTCCACTCTGTCTTTTTTCTCTTTCATTTCTGTTTCAGTTGCTGCGCCAACTCTAATGACAGCTACACCGCCTGAAAGTTTGGCAAGACGTTCTTGCAGTTTTTCTTTGTCATATTCACTGGTGGTTGACTCAATTTGTGTTCTGATCTCATTGACCCTTGCGACCACTGCATTTTTGTCACCTTTACCATCAACAATGACCGTATTGTCTTTGTCTATGACAACTCTACTGGCTTGACCGAGGTCAGCAAGTGTTACTTTTTCAAGGGTAAGACCAAGCTCTTCGGTAATGAGTGTAGCACCGGTTAAAATAGAAATATCTTTGAGCATCTCTTTTTTTCTATCACCAAATCCTGGTGCTTTAACTGCAGTAATGTTCAGGACACCTTTGAGTTTATTGAGTACCAAGGTAGAAAGTGCTTCACCTTCAATATCATCAGCAATGATTAACAGAGGTCTTCCACTTTGTTGTACTTGTTCAAGCAAGGGTACTAAATCTTTAAGCGATGTTATTTTACCATCAGTTAAAAGAATAATTGGCGTTTCAAGTTCACAAGTCATTTTTTCTGTATTGGTCACAAAGTATGGAGAGATGTATCCTCTGTCAAACTGCATGCCCTCTACGACTTCAAGGTCATCATTGATGCCTTTTGCCTCTTCAACAGTAATAACACCATCTTTACCCACTCTGTCCATCGCTTCAGCAATAAGGTTACCAATGGTCTCATCTGAGTTTGCAGAGATAGTCGCAACCTGTGCGATCTCTTTTTTGTCTTTGACGGTTTGTGAGATTTTTTTAAGCTCTTCTATAATAGCTGCAGAGGCTTTGTCCATACCGCGTTTGACCTCTATAGGGTTTGCACCCGCAGTGATGTTCCTGAGACCTTCTTTAAAGATGGCATGTGCCAATACCGTAGCAGTTGTTGTACCATCTCCTGCCTCATCAGCAGTATTTGAAGCCACTTCTTTTACCAACTGTGCACCCATGTTCTCCAAGGTGTCTTGCAGCTCTATTTCACGTGCCACAGAGACACCGTCTTTAGTGATGTGAGGTGCTCCGTATGACTTTTGAATAAGTACATTACGACCTCTAGGCCCCATAGTTACTTTCACTGCGTCAGCTAGTTTAGTCACACCTTCAAAAAGTCCAGATCTTGCTTTGTCTGAAAAATGTATTTCTTTTGCCATAATCAATCCTTTTTTATTTAATTAGTCCTAAGACTTCTTCACTTTTTAAAATGAGGTACTCAATACCTTCAACGGTAACTTCCATACCTGTATAATTTGCAAAAACAACAGTATCATTTACATTGATACCGTCTTCTTTTGCATCAGGTCCTACTGCAACTACTTTACCCTCAAGAGGTTTCTCTTTTGCTGTGTCTGGAATGTATAGCCCAGAAGCGGTTTGGTTGGACTGCTCTTCTCTAAGCACAAGCAGTCTGTCTTTTAATGGTTCAAATGCCATAGTGACTCCTTTATTATTTTATTTTTTGTAAGCGTATTGTAGTGATTTTTTGTGCATTTGTCAATAAGTTTCTTTAAATTATTTAATTAATATGAGTCACTAAGACTAAAGTGTAGCTCTATAATAATAGGTGATACCCTAAAGTATGAATTTTTTACGAAATTTACGTATTTTTTCAAAAAACAATAGAGAGTAAAGGTATCTTTAGATAGAATTCTGTCTCTTCAAAATAGTGGTAAGGTAGCTCAGCTGGTTAGAGCGCTGGTCTCATAAGCCGGAGGTCGAGGGTTCAAGTCCCTCTCTTACTACCACTTCTATTCTGAATGAACTTTCTAAATTTGACATAATCTGAAACATATAACATATTAAGATGAGAGTACAACTAATCATAATACTGCTATAATGCGAAAAAAAATAAGCGGGTAGAGTACTATGTCAGAAAAAGATAAAAATTATGCATTTCCATGGGGGTTTCATATAGGAGACTTACACAAAGATGCTAATAAAATCCCCCTCTATACAAGTAGCACTGATGGCGGTTTTTGTTTATTGTACGATACAATTTCCGAATCTAGAGTAGATCATTTACTAGAAAGCCTTTGTTTGGAATTACTTTCTACTATGCCTTATGGTAGTTTAGATATTCATCTATTTGATGTAGGTAAAAAGAAGTTTTATAATCTTTCACCTCTACAATATATACAACTCTATAAGCCAGCATACACAGTAGAAATGATGTCAATGAATTTTTCTGATATTGAGAAAACCATCATTTCCCGTTATCAAGATCTTTTATGTTGTAACAGACAAGACATCAATGAGCACAATCAAAAATCAAGACAAAAGCAGATGTACCATTTGGTACTTATCAATCTAGAAGATTTTCCGACAGAAGAGATTGCGTTAAGAAGGATCCAAAACTTTGTTGAATCAGCCTATAAAGCAGGGGTATATGTCATTGCTTTTGGTAATGAAAAAGTTTTGGACAGTGAAAGTGAAACCATACAGGCTATTTTGAAACATTTTAAAAACATTCAAGTACAAGAGGGTGAATTTAAAATTACAAAAGAAGTTTTTGAGTTTATGGAACTTTTAGATGATCATGAATTTAAGTCTTTGAAACTTGATAAAGGCAGCCTTATGCAGACTATACTTATTAACGCTGACCTTGAGACACTGCTTGACCCTGAAAATATTAAATTAGAAGAAAATACCAAAGTCCAATAAGGAATTCGTATGCATAATGAATTAAAAGGCTGGCTGGAGTGGTTAGGTATAGAAGAACCAATACTGCATCCCCTCCATGGAGATGCAAGTTCCAGAAGATATTACCGTTTGGAAAATGACCCGCAGGGTATAGTAATGGATGCTTCAGATGCGAAAGAGAGTGTACCAATCTTTATAGGTGTGAATTGGAGACTGATGGATGGCAAGGTACGTATACCCACCATTAAAGCCTATGAATTGAACAAAGGGTTTATTTTTTTGGAAGATGTGGGTACTACCCATGTGTTTGATAAGGTAAAAGAGGGAAATGCCGCTGCCTATTATGAAAAGGCTATTCAAACACTGGTGAAAGTACAAGATACACCCTCTCAAGGTTTAGAACCTTATGATGCACATTTTTTACTTGAAGAGATGAACCTTATGCCTGAATGGTACATCAAAGCATATCTAGGTAAAACACTCGAATGTCTGGAAGGGCGTATACTACTTGAAAGTTTTTCTCTCATTAGCAAAGAAGTGTTGTCTCAACCACAAGGAGTCTTTGTACATCGAGATTACCACTCACGCAATTTAATGATAGACAGTAAAGATGAGATCGTTGTTATAGACTTTCAAGATGCAAGAGAGGGGGCATTGACCTATGATTTGGTGTCTCTTTTACGAGATGTATATATTGAACTAGATGAAAAAGAGATACAGAGACTCATCCTGCTTTACAGAGACTTGAAAGGTTTAGAGGTGGATGATGCAACCTTTATGCGCTGGTTTGATTTTACCGGGGTACAGCGGCATATTAAAATTCTAGGTATTTTTGCACGACTGAGCATACGTGACGGGAAAAAGAATTATTTGGAAGATATTCCTTTGACCTTGAAGTATATTAGGGAAGTAGGAAGTAAATATCCGGAACTTAATGGTTTACTTTCTGTGTTAAAGTCTTTATAAATGTATGTTTTGGATATTGAAAGTGAAGTGATTTAAAATAAAAATCTAATATTTTTAAATATTTAATCATAAAAAAGATACAAATATGATATTCTTGCATCATGTGCATTTATAATGCAAGACTTTTAAACAAGGAAGAGGAGTAAACAATGGTAAAAAAAATAGCAGCGGTATGTCTAATGATGGCATTAGGAAGTAC
>DQVY01000082.1 GCA_015661535.1 Sulfurovum sp.
ACTATCATGAACTGTTAATGTCTGCCTCCGGAGACCAAAGTGAAAGTGTTTTGGAAAATATTATTAAAACCCAAAAAGGTGCCTATGTACTCATTGTTGAGGGAGCCATACCTTTGGCAATGGATGGTAAATACCTTCGTATCGGACCTAAAGGAGAAACAGGGCTTGCATTACTGCAAAAATGTGCCAAAGATGCAGCGCTCATACTCTCAGTTGGTTCTTGTGCACTCGATGGAGGCGTAGTAGCTGCTGCACCGAACCCAACAGGTGCCGTGGGTGTCTCTGAAGCTTTGGGCAGAGACGACATTATCAACCTTCCCGGTTGTCCTGTGAACCCTGTCAATATAGTGGGAACCCTGCTCTCTTACCTTATGTTTGACGAATTACCAGAACTTGACAGTTTTAACCGTCCGCTTTGGGCTTATGGAGGTAGGATCCATGACAACTGCGAAAGAAGAGGACACTTTGAACTTGGAGAGTTTGTGAAAGAGTGGGGAGACGAAGGTGCAAAAAATGGATGGTGTCTTTTTGAAATGGGATGCAAAGGGCCTTATGCCCATGCAAACTGCCCGACTATGAAGTTCAACCAGGGGACATCTTGGCCGGTACAGGCAGGACATGGATGTATGGGCTGTGTAGAGGGTGGATTCTTTGATAAGTATGCCAATGAAAGAAAACTTGAGGAAGAGAAATAACATGCCAGATCTTAAAAAAATAGTCATAGACCCTATTACAAGAATAGAAGGTCATTTACGTGCAGAAGTGATAATTGATGAAGAGGGTATTGTCAAAGAAGCCTACGTCAGCGGGCAGCTTTTTAGAGGTATTGAGATCATTCTAAAAGAGAGAGACCCCAGAGATGCCGGATTGTTAGCAGGAAGGATCTGTGGTGTCTGTACCAATTCACATTTTAGAGCTGCTGTCAGTACGGTTGAAAATGCCTACAATATCCAAGCACCCGAAAATGCCAAGATCATTAGAGACCTGATGTCATTAGCACTGTTTATGCAAGACCATGTGGTCCATTTTTATCATCTGCATCTCTTGGATTTTGTGGATGTCACCAAAGCACTCGAAGCAGATCCAAAGTCTACATCAAAAACTGCCCACCTCTATTGTGATGAACCGTATAGAAATTCGCATGCCCACTATGTAGCGGTAAAAGAGAAGTTGGCAAAATTTGTAAAGTCAGGGAGACTGGGACCTTTTTCAAACGGATACTGGGGTCACTCAGAATACAAACTTGCTCCTGAAGAGAATTTACTGCTGCTTTCACACTATCTTGAAGCACTGAAGTTCCAGTCTGATATTTCAAAAGCCATTGCCATATTTGGAGCCAAAACACCCCATCCCCAAACCATTGTAGTAGGAGGTATCACCTCTGTAACAGATATGTTGAATCCGCAAAGATTAAATGATTTCATATTCATCATGAAAAGATCCAAGGGTTTTATAGACCGTGCCTATCTTCCCGATATGAAGCTTTTGGCAAGCGCTTACAAAGATGAGATGAGATCTGCTTCAGGAAGATCAGCAGG
>DQVY01000178.1 GCA_015661535.1 Sulfurovum sp.
AATGCCACACACGGTGGTAAAGCTGTGGTTGAATGGTTTGCAAGAGAAGGTGTCGATACTGTTATTTTTCAAGAGATGGGTGTGACACCCTATGAAATGCTAAGATCTTTAGGAAATATCACGCTGTTTCATGCGGGGCATGAACGTATACTTCTTGATGAGGTATTGGCAAAATTCAATGCCAATCAATTAACACTTATAGATGATACAAATATAGGTGATATTCTTGCACATCATGAGAAGAGACATCCACATAAGCACTAAGAAAAACATAACTATGAAATATATGCTTAAAATTATTTCCTTGATGGGGATATTTATGATGACGGGGTGTGGTAAAAAAAGCGAAGCACTTATCAAACAGGATGTGAACCTGTCTACCCCTATAGCATGTATCTCTTTGAATGAATTTGCCATAGAGAAAAATTTTATAGAGACACTTCATGCACTTTATGCATTTGATAAATACTGTGATTTAAAACTGACTGTGAAATATAAAAAAGACATTGTCTGTAACAGTCCGTATAATCCAAACAGTAAAAATACTTCACAGTTTCCTAAAAGTTTTTTAAATTTGGAGTTAAGGAAAGGACTTAACGTCGTATATAGCTATTATATTGATCTTTATAACAACGTGGATGAAGAGGATGTGACAGATGCATTTAAAAGAGTCATGAAAGATTTGATAGACACAGAAGGTGACAATGATGTCCATACTATGAGGAAAGAGTGAATTCTTAGTGAGTAGATAGTAAACTTTTCTGAAACTTTTTCTTCTATATTGATATAAAAATCTTTAAAAAAGCTTACAAATTATATAATTATATATAAATTTAATACATTAAGGAAAATTATGAAAAACATTACAATACTCTCATTAATTGCAGCTTCTCTACTGCTTACAGCTTGTATAGAAAGTGAAAACAAAAATCATCGACCGTTTGAGCCTACTGTCCAAACAGACGAACAAAGAGCAGCTCTAATGAAACTTGAAAAAGAAGCACGTGCTAATTATGAAGCAAAGAAAAAAAATAGTACACATTAAAACATCATTCATAAGCAAGATATAGCTGTCTTACTTATGAATACCTCTTCTTAAAATACCTTCCTATATTTTCCATACCTTAAGTTAGCTGTGTTAAAATCAGATAATTATACTCCTAATTAAGGGCACAGCATGCTAATACGAAAACTTTTTAAATTTGAAAATGCACATATTGTACGTGATTGTACGACACAGCGCTGTTCTGAAAATATTCATGGCCATTCGTATAAGATCGAAGTACTTTTAGAGTCAAATTATTTGGATGATGGGCAAATGGTGTATGATTTTGGATTGACAAAACGTACCATTAAAGAGCTCATAGACTCTTTTGATCATGCCATTACCTTATGGAGCAAAGATGATGAGAAGTATGTTGAGTCTATGAAAACCTACAGTAACAGATGGATAGAACTCCCCGTTTCTCCTTCAGCAGAACAGTTTTCACGCGTGATCTATCTTTTGGTGGAACGTGTGTTGGTCTGCACAGAGATGCAAAACGGTGAACGAGAAGTCAAACTGCATAGTATTATTGTGCATGAGACGGAAACAGGATATGCTCAGGGGTTTAAAGAAGATGCACATTCTGAGCTTATGGGAAAGATAGCACTTAAAGATATTGTCTTTTCCCCTCAAGTACAAAGCGAATGGAGTGACCCCTCACTTTGGGATAAACTGTTAAATCATACAATGATAAAAAACCCAAAA
>DQVY01000089.1 GCA_015661535.1 Sulfurovum sp.
GCACCACGTGGAGCAAAGCCAACGATAGTCGCAGATAAAAAAGGCGAATAGTCTAGAAGATGACAGATTTTATAAGTGCCTGTATCAAAGCCAATGAAGAAATAGCCGAAGCGCTGCAGTATGGTTTTGACCCTTCATGGTTTGAAAAAACGGTGGTGGGTGCAGGAGGAGATGTCTCTTCTAAACTTGACTTAATGGCTGAAGCCATTTTTGTGAAACATTTAAGTCCTTTTGGACAGATAGAGTCTGAAGAATCAGGACTCATTGGTAAGGGTGATGCCAAAATAATCATAGACCCCATTGACGGCTCTTCAAATGCACTCTCACTTTTCCCTTTTTATGGTACCTCCGTAGCAAGGGTCAATGCAGAAGGGATTTTAGATGCAGCAATGGTCTGTAATCTTGCAAATGCTGATATCTTCTTTACTACTCAGAGTAAAGGAGTGCAACAAGGTAAACTCTTTTCTACTGCTTTTCATACTCCACATACTGCACCTCATGCAGAAGTAGGGCTTTTTGAAAAAGCCTATGCAAACCCTGAACTCGTAGCCCTTCTTGATGAAGAAAATCTAAAATTTAGAGCTCCAGGGGCAATTGCACTCTCTTTAGCATATGCTCGTTCGGTCAATTATGTACTATATATGGGTTCGTTCCGTATTTATGATTTTGCAGCAGGACTCGCGCTTTGTGAGGGGCTTGAAGTGATTGTTGAAGAGGATTATGTTATAGTATCAAAAGAAAAAGCAATAGCAGAAAAAATTGAAGCATTAATAAAACAGTTGAGTGTAAAGGAGTAGGTATGTTTGGTAATATTTTTAGTAGTATGATGTCAGATTCGGTAAAACAAGAGGTACCTGAACAGTGGATAAAATGTCCCAAATGTAGCGCACTTATGTACTATAAAGAAGTAGAAGCTAAACAGAATGTGTGTCCTAAGTGTAACCATCATTTTCGTATCTCTGCTGAAAAACGTATTGACTCCATTGTGGATGAAGGGTCTTTTGTTGAACATGACCAAAGTTTAGCACCTGTCGATCCACTCAAATTCTCTGACAAAAAACCATATAAAAAGCGTTTGGAAGAAGCAAAAGCCAAAACGGGTAAGACATCCTCTGTGATGAGCGGTTCTTGTACTATTGGCGCAAACCCCATAGAAATTGTTGTTTTTGATTTCTCTTTTATGGGTGGGTCTTTGGGTTCTGTTGAGGGTGAAAAGATCGTACGTGCTATTGGCAGGGCTATAGAAAAAGAGTGTGGGTTCATCATTGTCTCTGCTTCTGGTGGTGCACGTATGCAAGAGAGTACCTACTCACTGCTTCAAATGTCTAAAACTTCTGCAGCACTGAACAGATTGCATCAAAAAGGTCTGCCTTTTATCTCTATCTTGACTGACCCAACAATGGGTGGGGTTTCTGCTTCTTTTGCTATGCTTGGTGACATTATTATGGCTGAACCAGGTGCACTTATAGGATTTGCAGGTCAAAGGGTTATCAAGCAAACGGTTGGTGTAGACCTGCCGGAAGGTTTTCAGCGTTCAGAGTTCTTACTTGAGCATGGACTGATAGATATGATCGTAGATCGTGCAGATATGCATGATACCCTCTCCGGTTTGTTTAAATTGTTTAAAAAAGAGAAAACAATGATGCCAGAGAAAGAAGTGATTGAAGAGGACATAACGCAAGAAGAGGGTACGGAAGAAGAAATGCTTGAAGTTGTATCTGAAGATACACCTAAAGAAGATTCAGAAGTTTAAGTCTTGATATATGCCCTTGTAGACAAAGAGACACTCATACAAAAAGGTGTTTCTCTTGAAGCACACCTTCAGCACCTTTCCACCTTTACGAACATTCCTATACTTCAATACCGCAATAAATCTGGTACTTTGGCAGAGAAAAAAGAAGACCTACTTCGTATACGTGACTATTATGACGGCATACTTATTGTGAATGATACTATTGACCTGATAGACTATGCAGATGGTTTACACATAGGGCAAGAGGACATACACGCCTATAGTGATGATCTAGAAGAAGCAGTAGCCCAGATACGCAAGAAAATAGGTCGAAAATTCCTTGGACTCTCTACCCATAATAAAGTAGAGATACTGGAGGCCAATAACCTGGACCTTGATTATATTGGTTTAGGGGCATACAGGGCTACTGAGACTAAGTCTGAAGCCAATGTAGGAGGAGAACTACTCTTAGAAGCTGCCAGCTTTTCCAAACATCCTGTAGGTATGATCGGTGGGGTGTGCATCGATGATACCTTTGAAGCACCTATTGTCTACAAAGTGATAGGTTCCGGGTTATACAAATGAAAGTAGACAAAAATTTGAGCATAACTGCATTTGATAAAGCACATATATTACACCCTTATGCCGCTTCTGTACCTTCTGTCGATATGCACCTTGTGAAATCTGCCAAAGGTGTCTATTTGGAATTGGAAGATGGCAGCAGAGTGATAGATGGCATGAGTTCCTGGTGGTCTGTCATTCATGGCTATAATGTACCAGCATTAAATAATGCAGCAAGCGAGCAACTCTCCAAAATGAGTCATGTGATGTTTGGCGGACTAACACATGAACCCGCTATAAAATTGGCTCAAACACTCCTTGATATCACCCATCAAGAGCTAGAACA
>DQVY01000078.1 GCA_015661535.1 Sulfurovum sp.
AATGTGATCTATGGCACCCTGAACACCATCTACTACCCGAATATTTAGAATATTGGCAAGATACTCAGTATCATAGTCTGCTTCTGTCGCATTTGCAACCTCTATACTTTCTTGTGTACGGCTGCACCCTTTAAGCTCTGTATGTGCTTCATCAAAAGCTTTTTTTAATTGTGGTAGAACTTCCGCTGCAATGGCCGCATCGACAAGTAAAGTTTCCATAGAGTTACATACCCCTGGTCTTTGTACCTTTGCATTGATAGCTATGGCTATGGCATTCTCGATGTTCGCATCTTCATCAATGTAGGTATGACACTGTCCTTTGTCATGTTTTACCACAGGGACAGTAGCATTTTCACTCACATAACGTATGAGTCCTTCTCCCCCGCGTGGGACAATAAGATCTACATATTTATCCATTTTTATCAGTTTTGCAACCCCTTCGCGTGTGGCATCTGGTATCAATGATATGAGTGCTTCAGGCAAATCATTTTGTTTCAGTACGCTTTGCAGTACTTTGGCAATGGCTTCATTCGAATTCTGGGCTTCTTTCCCGCCTTTAAGTACACAAACATTGGCCGATTTAAAACTCAAGGCTGCCGTGTCTGAAGTGACATTGGGACGTGATTCAAAAATGATACCGATCACGCCAATAGGTACAGAGACTTTTTCAATCTTAAGTCCATCTTCTGTCACCCAGCCATCAAGTACGCGGCCTACAGGCTCTTTAAGCGCAGCGATCTCTTCAATAGCAACCGCCATCCCTTCTACCCGACCTTCATCTAAAAAAAGTCTGTCTTTGAGTGAAGAGGCAAGGTTATTGACCTCTGCATCTTTCATATCTAAGGCATTGGCAGTTAAAATCTCTTGTGTATGGGCACGCAATGCTGCTGCCATCTCTTTTAAAATTCTGTTTTTATCTGCCCCACTTAAAGTAGAGAGTATCCTGCTTGATGCTTTTGCTTCTTTTAAAAAATCTTCCATTATTTATCCTAATCTATAATTCTAACTATTTTAACAAATAAATACTAATAGGCGTATAAACAGCTATATATCAAAGAAATACTATACAATAATCTATACATATAATATAAGGAGTTCATATATGCAAAAGTTAGACTATGAAAAACTATTGGAAGAAAACAAAGCACTAAAACATAGGATTAACCAATTTAAAAATTTATTAGATTCTATTCCTGATCCTGTATTTATGAAAGATGAAAATCTACGTTGGATTTATGGAAACCCCGTTATTTTAAATCTCTACAGTATAGATAAAGACAATTACATAGGTAAAACAGAAGATCAACTATTACCTGAAGAATTTGCAGAATCCTGTATGGAAAGCGATAGACAAGCTGTCGCTAAAAGAAGTATCAGTAAATCAGAAGAACAGGCACGTGACAGCGATGATGAACTGCACTACTATGAAGTGTTCAAAGTACCTTCTTACAGCAATGATGATGGTGCATTTATCGGACTCATTGGCATTGGTCGTGACATAACGGAACGAAAAGAAGCACAGGAAGCATTAGAACTTGAAAACCACATGAGAAAAGAGCATGAAGAGAGTTTGGCACACTTAACTGAAACACTTGAGCAGCAAGTGCAAGAAAGAACTATTGAACTTGAAAATGAAAAACAAAAAGCTGAACATTTAGCCTATACCGACACCTTAACTGGTCTAAATAACAGACGTGCATTTTATGAAAAAAGTCTTGTCATTGATCAAAAAGCAAGACGAGACCTTTGTAGCTATGCTGTCATTATGTTAGACGTTGACAATTTTAAAATGATTAATGATACCCATGGACATGCTGTGGGAGATAAAGTACTTCAAAATTTAGCAAGAATCATTACAAAAAATCTTGGAAATGCAGATGTTCACGGACGTATTGGAGGAGATGAATTTACTATCACTCTTCATGATATCTCCCTTAATACTGCCATGACTTTCGCTCAAAATATGTGTTCAGAAATATCAAATATATCCTTATATAAAGACGATAGTCATATTCCCATTACAGCAAGTTTTGGTGTTTCTGCATACCATAGTAATTCTAGTTCTTTTGAAGATATTTTAGCCAAAGCTGATGAAGGACTTTATCTGGCAAAAACATCCGGACGAAATAAAGTGATATCACAAATTTCGTAAACAGCAAAATCTACACAGCAAAATGTATCTAACATTAATATAACAGAAATTCTTGTTATAATTATTGCTATTAAAATATCAAAGTAGGTTAATATGCAAACAATCACATTTGTGGGTAACGGTAATATGGGACTGAGTATTGCTCACGGTCTCAAGGGTAAATATAACATTGAAGTGGTAGGTCGTGACATGGGCAAACTCGAAGCTTTTGAAAAAGCACTAGATGTGCATGTAGACAAATACCTGCTTGACGGCTTTGACATGACAGACAAAACCATACTTCTTTGTGTCAAACCAAACAATGTAGAAGAAGTAGGCAAAAAACTCTCAGGAAAAGCGAGAGTACTCTTTTCGGTTTTGGCAGGTACTTCTGTAGAAAAACTGAAAAAAAACATTAAAAGCAAAGCCGTGGTCAGAGCCATGCCAAACTTGGCAGCTTCGATAGGAAAATCCATGACCACACTGACAGGTGACCACCGCTACCAAAAAGAGGCTTCTGAACTTTTAGGTGCTGTAGGTGAAACCCTATGGTTAAGCTCTGAAAAAGAGATAGACATTGCCACTGCACTTGCGGGTTCCGGGCCTGCCTATTTGGCACTTATTGCGGAGGCTTTGGCTGATGGTGCGGTAAAACAAGGCCTAAAACGCGAAGATGCTATGGCTACAATGAGGGGTCTCTTTGCCGGTTTTGGTACACTGATACAAGATGTACACCCTTCTCTCTTAAAAGACGGTGTCATGAGCCCTGGGGGGACAACCGCTGCAGGCTATGGTGCGCTAGAAGAAGGGAATGTACGTGCTTCCTGTATGCATGCCATAGAAAAAGCCTACAAAAAAGCAACAGAGCTGTAGAAGCTATTACTTCAGCAGACTTTTGACCCTCTCTACGGAGTCACCTTTATGAAGAGAGAGTCTTACCACTGATTCTTCACTGGCTTTGAGTGAATGCATCACATTGCCTTCCAAAGCGATCACATCACCTGCTTTTAAAAGATAAGCCTCTTCACCCACTGTAAATTCAATGCATCCTCTCATTGTCATCACTGTAATGGGGAATTTGGTTTTATGTTCCTTCATTATTTGAGCCTCTTGAAAAGCAATACGTATCTCTTTTCCAAAACTGCTGTCCAGCATAGGTGTGATCACAACCGAAGCCTCTGAAAAATTCAGATCTTCATAAAATGATGCTGTCAATGGTTTAGATGCTTCCTGTGTTGAAAATTGCATAATGTTTCCTTTTTAATGTGCAGCACAAGGACTAAGTCCGGAGCTAAAGAACATCGCTGTTACGGTGTCCATGGTTTGAATATGCTGTGTGAGCCAGGCAGGTACTTCTTCTATAAGGTATATTTTTAATGCCTGGATATCTCTATGTTCTTCCCAATGTTTCAACACATCACGCATTCTTTGCAAAGCATTGTCATGTTCACCCTTATGCATAGGATAAGGCGGAAAATTTAATTCCCTCATCTTTACCTCTTCCCCTTCAAAATGTGCCACAGTATGAGTGATCCATTTTTGATAGTCTGCAGTGACAGCATTGAAATTTTCTTCGCTCGGCTCTTTTTCATAAGCCAAAACAAGCGCAAAAAGATCATTGATGATCTTCACATCTTCTTCATGCACTTCATTCATGAAATCCATTGCGACCACAGGTATATCATTTATCTCTATAAGCATTTACGTTTCCTTGAAATGGTATAGCGTGATTATAATTCAAATAGGCACCTGTTCTATTGACATATATCAAGTCACATAGATTTTACGGTTACCTGTAAATTCTGCTAAGATCTTTCTGTGCAAAAGGCATATAGCTATGCCTTGTAATGACAATTTTTGTTTTAAAGTTTGACCATTTATAGATCACAGGGACATCTTTAGGGTCTATATGGATGCACCCGTGAGACATCCACTTCACAGACCCTTCATGCAGGGCATGCCCAGCCTTTGTGAACTTCATCATATAATTCATATTGTTGATGCCGCTCTCTTCAGGATAAAGTGTAGACATATGGTAACGTTTCTTTTGGATAATGGAGAAAATCCCCGAAGGGCTTCTAAACTCCGGGGCACCGGATGTTACCGCCCCGCTCCACCACACTGTGCCGTCTTGATCCACCGCATAAAAACGTCCGTCACTGCCAGGTTCACGTACAGAAACAACAATAAAGTTTTGACCTTTTAAGTCTACCGTTCTTTCACTGTTGCCTTTGGTCAATTGAAAAACTGTTTTGGAAAGAGGACGCGTCTCTGTGCCTTTAGGCGGTACATAGACATACCCTTCCTCTGCCATCACTACATATAAAAATGAGAAGCTGAGAAGCAGGTATTTTATCATCTGTATCCTAAAGTTTTTTTAATCTATCTTTGGCAATTTTGGCTGTCTTCTTACCTTTATAGTTTGCAATGATATTCTCATAAAATGCTTTTGCCTGACTTTTGTCTCCTGTCTTTTCAAGAGAGACTGCCGTATGTAAAAGAAGTGTATCTATATACGATGCCTGATCATACAACCCCGCAGACTTTTTAAAATAAAATATAGCATCTTCATACTTCTTGGTATAGTATGCGATCTCACCCAGATAATAATTGGAAGCTGCCGGTTTGTACCGGTTTGCATCGGTTATGGTAAATCTTTTTTGTGCGTCCTTATAACGTTTTTTCACAAAAAGTCTTACCCCCTCACTATACAACGTCGCATTGCTTTTATTTTCAAGTGACGTGTTGTCTTTTGATGCACTGCCTTTATTCTTTTTAGCGGTTACACTTTTTTTACCTAACGCGGCCTGAAGCTCTTCTTTGCTCACATAGTTTGCATTAATATCGTCTATCATGCCTGCCAATTTTTGAAGCAGTGCATCATCGGTATGACTTGATGGTGTAGAAGACCCCTGTGTATCCCGCATTTGTAATTCATTGATGGAGGCACTCAAGCCTTCTATAATGGTCGTTAAACCATCAATACGCTCATCTTGTTCTGCTATTTTCTGTTTCAATACTGCTATGGTTCTTTTTGAAGAAGAGGAGGAGGATCGATTCTGCGTGGCATTGCCATTAGAAAAACCATAGACAGAAGGCTCCGCATGTAACGTGAGGGTACCAAGCATTATTGTAACAGAAAAACCAAGCAGATATCTATGTATTGTGCCCATAATGTGTGTCATCCACAGACTACTTCACTAAACGAAGGTCAACTCTTCTGTTTCGGTCATAGCAGCTGTCATTAGGTTCTGTACATACAGGACTGCTTTCGCCAAAACTCACAATAACGGTTTTGTCAGAAGCAATACCTTGTGAGACAAGAGAATCTTTCACTGCTTTGGCTCTTTTAAGTCCCAAGGCATAGTTATATTCATCTGTTCCAAACTCATCACAGTTCCCTTCTATCTTGATCTTCGAAGAGGAGGACATCGCTACTTTAATGTTGTTGTTCATGGCATTTTCCATCTCTGATGAAATGGTATAATCACCAAAGTCAAAATAAACCGATCTGAAGCCATCTGCACTGCTGTTATAACTGCCTGAAGATTCATTACCATAATTACTTTCATCAATACTCACCGTATCACCGGAGATGGCATTTGCATCGGAAATATTGTTGTTACTGCCGTTTAGATCAGGTGCTGTTTGTCCACATCCACTCAAAAAGAGTGCAATAACCGCGGTAAGTGTAAGTAATGTATGTGTCATATGAGATCCTTTTTTTCTTCTAAAATATTACCAATCAATAGATTGGATCTTTTTACCGTTATAGGGGAACAATAAACTTTGTGAACTTGTTAAATTGATGTACCCTATAGAGGTGCTATAGCCTGTTTGCTTTAAGTACAGTACGACCGAACCGTCTGCTGAAAAACGAGGGAACTGATTTGTTCCTCTGGTGGTAATGGGTCTTGTACTGGAACTTCCCGAAGTCGCCAAGTAGAGGTTAAAGGTATTTTTACCAAAGGCATTGTTACTTTCTCTACTTGAGTAGACTATCTTGTTGCCATGGGCATCGCAGGCATTGTTCTTTCGACCACGGTACACTACCTGGGAGGTGGCTGCAGAAGTAATAGATTTTTTAAAAATATTCGGATATCCCAAACGGTTAGATACAAACACAATGCGACTCTCATTGTCAATATATCTACCATTGACATCGATACCTTTAAAGTTTGTCACCCTTCTTTTAGACTTGCTTCCCACATTCATTTCAAAAATATCAGCCTGTCCTTCTGGTGCCATGGTCAATAAGATCTTTGAACCGTCTTTACTGACATCTGAACAGACCATCATGCCTTGAGAAGAGGCTATTTTTTGTTTTGACCCATTATAAATATTGAGCTTGTAAAGTGTAGGGATCAACTCTTTGTACGAAGTGTAGTAGATAGCTCTTTGTTTTGCATCTGCCCACTTTGGAAAAAGGTTCAGTCCACCTTTGATGATTGTTTTCTTATACGTCATCGTATAGTCAGCCAGACGTATTTCACTCCGTCCCGGTGTGGTATATATAGCATACACGACATAACGGTTTATCCAGGAAATACTTGGATATTTCAGTATGTTATTGACATCCGAGATTGCTTTGTGAAGTAAAAACGGCATTTTTGATCTTGCAGGCACAGCATAACTTTTTTTGAAAACCTGTGTGCCGTCAGATGCTTTCAAGAGACGTATAAAGAGTTTTGCACCTGATGTTTGTTTCATGCTGTACTTCAAAACATACTCCTTCCCTTTCAAGCCAGGCAAAATAAGGTTTGAAGTGACATCTCCTTCATGGTGTGTTGTATCGGGTATAAAGTGACCAGAAATTTTGAGGTCTGAGAGTAAAATTTTAAATACCTGTGCATTTTTTACAGGAGAGCCATCTACAAGGGCTATACGAGAACGATGTTCTACATCTGTCTCTATTTTCAGTGTTGCATCCACCCCAAAAAGGCTTAAAGTAAAAAAGTGTACCAATAAAATAATGGAAAATAAATGTTTCAAACCAAGTCCTTGAATCTTTTCTATAGTCTAGTATTGTATCAAGGCAGTCTTAAAGTCTTCATTCATTAATATTAAAAATATGTTAAAATAACAGTAAGGAGAATCTCATGACTGATATACTTATATCCCTTGCCAAAGCTGCTATTTTGGTTGCACTTAACCAGCCAGATACCTTTGACTTGGAGCAGGCACTCAAAAACTACCCTATTTTAAAAGAAAATGCTGCTGTGTTTGTGACACTCACTACAGAACCCCATGCACAACTTCGCGGATGCATTGGTTCACTGCAGGCACACAGACCTTTATACAAAGACATCATTGCAAATGCACAAGCAGCTGCTTTACGCGACCCCCGATTCAACCCCTTGACACTCGATGAGTTTAAACATGTCAAAATAGAGGTTTCTATTCTCTCTAAACCCAGTATAGTTCATTATAAAGATATTGAGGATTTAAGAAATAAAGTCACACCTATGCAAGATGGTGTCATACTTAAATACAAAGAGAATCAAGCTACCTATCTACCTCAGGTATGGGAAGATCTTCC
>DQVY01000140.1 GCA_015661535.1 Sulfurovum sp.
CAGGTCAAAGTAGCCAAAGAGTGCAGTGAGTACCAAAAAGAGAAACATACTTACATTTTGCATGAAGTTGTTTCCTGCAAGTATTTTCCCCAAAAATTTACTTGGTGTGGCAAACTGTATCATGGCATTAAGGGGTACCATGAAGAGACCTGCGGAAAACCCAAAAACAAAGAGTGATAGGCCTAGCGTAGTAAGTGATGTGAGGTTGGGCATCATGAAGAGTGACAGCGTGACACCCAGTGCTCCAAGAGGGATGATGCCTGTTTCTATGTAGTTCTTACTTACACGTCCTACCACCATAGCACCCACGATCATACCTAGACCCGAGAGTGCCAAAAGCCCTTGTGCTGTAACCGTATCGGTCACACCCAGGGTACTTTTAAGATGTTCGCCAAAGATGGCCAGCACTACTTGCGCTACACCCCAAAGAATACTAAGACCCAAGATACTCAGCCATACCACATCGTTTTCTTTGATCACTTTGATATTTGCTTTGAGGTAGTGCAGATTTTGGTACTCTTTAGGTTCAAAGGTCATACTCTCATCAACAGTGACAGGGGTAAAGGTTTTTACCAAACGTCTGGCAAGCAGATACTCTAAGATACTCGCAGCAATGAGTGCAAACCCTACAGGGGCAATGTACTGCAAAATCTCAGAAGGTAAGATGCTTCTGTCTTGTAACAAAGACTCAAAAAATATGGAGTAAACCACCGCACCTAGTAAAATGGAAACAATGGTCACTGCCTGTACAAGGGCATTGGCAGGGGCGAGGTTCTCATTGCCTGTCATCTCCTTAATAAGTCCGTACTTTGCAGGAGAGTAGATGGCAGACTGTGCAGCAAGTATGAAGGTGAGTCCAAAGGCAAGCCAAAACCAGCCCATGACATAAGAGAAGAGTATGAGTGAGGTAATACCGATGGCAGCCAGTGAGGCATACTCCACGACTTTTACTTTAGGGTACTTGTCCGAAATGAACCCAGCAGGGGAAAAAAGAAAAATAAACGGCAGTAAAATAAGCGCATTGACAATGGCAGTCAAGACAATAAGTTCAGAGCCGTCATAGGCTTTAAAAATAGTATTCTGCAAGATGATCTTATGCCCCAGGTCGGTCATAGCATTGAGAAATATGATGAATATGTAAGGGGTAAACCCTGCTATTTTAAAAAGTGCTTTCATTTGTCTGCCTTTGTTGTATGTGCTTCAGTGATGTGATGTTTATGTGTTTGTACAGTATGCATGTTAAATATGTAGGGTTTGAGAGTCAAGATGAGGTCAAAGAGCAGTTCATAACGTGCATCGTGAGATTCATTATCTTCTTTGAGCAGGTCAGAACCTATGGCATTCTCTTTTTTTGCCAAGGCTTTTGCATCTTCTACATAGGCATCGATCAAACAAAAATCAAGACCTAAACTTTTTGCCCTCTCTAAGATCTCTGCGATCTCTACCTCTTTGGAAGAAAACCCATTTGCTCTTTCAAAGAGGTAGCCTTGTGCCTGATACTGTTTTAAAGTAGCTTCATCAAAACCGACCAACTCCAAAAAGGTCTCTTTGTCATAACAGTGTGCATCTTTGCCTCCGGAAATGAGTTCAAGAGAGTGTAACATCATTTCAAAACTGCCATCAAAGTCAAAATGATTGTTTTTAAATATGTTTTTGATCTCTGCGATGGAGTAAGAGAAGTTATGCTGCAGGTATTTAATGAACTTAATGATCTGCACACAAGACTCATCATAAAGGTGTACATTGGGTTTTGGTTTAGAGGGTTGGGGGAGGAGACCTTCTTTTATGTAGTAGAGTATGGTCGATTTACTCTCCGAACTTTGAAGTACCAGATCTTTCATTTTGAGTGACATGATGCATCCTTTTTTGTTTTATAAAAGGAGTATAGGGTAATTTTTGTAAAGTGTCAAGTGTTAGTCTACACTTTTTATATTATTCTGATGTTATTTCTTCTACACAGGTTAATTGATAGATCCATTGATGTAGATCGAGCATATCTTCATAGACTTTAAAATTACGGTCTATGATGCTTTCTGAGTGAAATGTTTCATCAGGTTCAAATATTTTAAAAGCAAACATTGCACCATAAAGATACAAATAGGCATGGGTATCTTCTTTGTTCAATCCAAGGGGAAAACGTTTGTATTTTGCTTCGGGTATGGTGTAGCCTTTGTCTCTAAGAGATTCTAAAATATTGTGGAGAGTTTCTCTTTTTACATCATTTTTAATGTACTCTCGGTAGACAGCCAGAAGAGGGGCTTTAAAGTTTCGTATACCTGTAGCCACAAATACTTCAAAGGGGTCATAGTGCATGTAAAACGAAGCTGATTGCATACGGTGTGTCGCACCCTGCCAAAAGATGATGCCGATACGCTCTTTTATAGGGTCTAGCCTGTGAAATCTGGCATCACGGTAGATACGGAAGAGAGATTTATTGACTTTAGGTATGGCATGGATATTAGGCACAAGTATCTGCAAATGCTCACCCATCTCTTCTACATAGGCTTTGTTCGGCGTGACAATGTACTTCTCGTACTCCTCTTTATGGTCATCGAGCCATTCTTTTGAGTTGTTGATGATGATGTTTGAGAGAAAATCCAGACCCTCTTTAGGAAAACCCTTAAAGTGCATTATATTCCTTTTACTTTTTGCCAAATGAGACCTAAGTACTCATGCCAAAGGATGTGTGATTTTCGTAGTGCTTTGGCAGAAAAGAAGTCCGTGTAGTCTAAATGTTGGGTGTATGAAAGATGGTTGGTCGGAGCAGCTATGGGGTTAAGTCCTTCATTTTTAAAAAACTTTAAAGCTCGTGTCATATGTGAAGCAGAAGTGACCAAAATAAAAGGTTGTGTACCAAGTAAATCCTTCCCTGCTTGTGCCTCTTCTTGTGTATCTTTGGTGCCTAAATACAAAATCATATCATTTTCCGGTACGCCAAGTGAGACAGCCAGTTTCTTTTGCATCTTTGCATGTTCATTGGGGTCATACAATCCTGTATACCCAGAGACAATGATTTTGGCTTGTCCTTTTAGCTGCTTGTAAAGACGTATGCCTTCATTAAGTCTAATGACTGAGACCTCAATGATTTGTGAAGTAATGGGACGACTGTTATCTGTATGGTGTCCTCCCCCTAAAACATATATGTATTTGATCTCTTTTGGTGCTGTGTGTAAAGTAGGGTTTTGTGATTCAATAGTGTTTAAAAGTGTGTTGACAAGGGGTGGGTAAGAAATGAGAAAGAACCACAACACAGAAAGTAAAAGTGTAAACTTTGCTTTGGCTACTTTGTTTTTGTAAAGGAAGAACAGTCCAAGCAGTATGAGACCAACCCCTAAAGGTAAAGGCATAATGAACATGGAGACGATCTTTTTGAGTATAAAATCCATTTATGCTTTAGTCCACACGTCTTGTTTCATCTGCACCCAGTTCCATCACTTTCCATGGCAGACCCTGTTTGTTCAGTTCTTCCATAAATGGGTCAGGGTCAAACTCTTCCATGTTGAAGACTCCTTTACCCTGCCATTTTTCTTCCAACATGAGTTTTGCCCCTATCATGGCAGGTACGCCTGTAGTGTAGCTGACTCCCTGGCTCATCACTTCTGCATAACATTTTTCATGGTCAGAGACCTGGTAGATGTAGACGGTTTTTTCTTGACCGTCTTTGATACCTTTGGCAAAGATACCAATATTGGTCTTGCCTTTTGTACGTGGGCCAAGTGAAGCAGGGTCAGGAAGCAGGGTAGCCAAGAACTCCATAGGGACGATCTTCATACCCTTGTGTTCCACTTCTTTGATGCCAAGCATCCCTACATTCTCTAAACACTTCATGTGGGTAAGGTAAGACTCTCCAAAGGTCATAAAGAAACGTATGCGTTTCAGCCCTTTGATGTGTTTGACCAAAGACTCCATCTCTTCATGGTAGAGCAGATAAGAGTCTTTTGGACCTATCTCCGGGTAGTCCCATACCTGTTTGATAGCCATAGGGTCTGTTTCTATCCATTGTCCTTGTCCATTATCATCTTTTTGCCAGTAACGTCCCTTTGCAGAAACTTCTCTTAGGTTTATCTCTGGGTTGAAGTTGGTAGCAAAAGGGTAACCATGGTCTCCTGCATTACAGTCGAGTATATCTATGGTATGGATCTCATCGAAGTAGTGTTTCTGTGCATAGGCACAAAAGACATTGGTCACTCCTGGGTCAAAACCTGAACCTAAAAGCCCCATAATGTTCGCTTTTTTAAACGCTTCATCTCTTTCCCACTGTTCTTTGTACTCAAACTTGGCAGTGTCGGGGTGCTCATAGTTGGCAGTGTCAAGGTAGTCTACATGTGTTTTGGTACAAGCATCCATGATAGTGAGATCTTGGTAGGGAAGGGCAACATTTATGACGATGTCTGCGCCGACTTGCTGTATCACTTCGACAAGCTCAGTGACCGAGTCTGCATTTACGCGCATGGTAGCGATAGTCACACCCACTTTATCTTGTATATTTTGAGCAATGGCCTCACATTTACTGACAGTTCTTGAAGCAAGGGTAATCTCTCCAAAGGTATCTGCATTCATGGCACATTTAAAAGCCACCACATTTCCAACACCGCCTGCTCCGATAATAAGGGTTTTTTTAGACATGAAAGACTCCAAGTTTGTATTAGATTATTTTATCACAAATAGTAGTGATTTATCACATAACTCAGCCCAAAAAGCAGAGGAATAAAAAGCAAGGTACTCAGCAAGATAAGTGTGGTGACATCTTTAGGTTTGCAGTCATAGAGTGAAGCAAGGTTGATGTTCGCCACAGCCAAAGGCACCATCATCTCCATAAAGATGACTCCCTGCACAAAGAGAGGCAAAGAGGTGAAGCTTAAAATGACAGCCGTTGCTAAAGGTATGAGGATGAACTTTTGACTTATGGTACCTATGAAAAGTTTAGGGTGCAGCTCTTTGACACGTATGCCTTGTAAGAAGGTACCCAATAGAAACAGTTGTAAAACAATCCCTGCATACGCTCCCATTTTCAAAAACTCTTCTATTTCTGAGCTAATAGGTATATTATTTATATTAATTAATATAGCAATAGCTGAAGCAGGAATAATAGGGATTTTTACAATATTTAAAAGAGAATCTTTAATGCTGAAAGAGCCACGCGAATAAATATAGACCCCTATAACATAGACCACAAATACATTGGCAATGTTAATGAGTGTGGTGTAGATGACAGACTGCTCACCAAAGAGTGCAATGCCCAAAGGGATGCCTATATTGCCTGTATTGCCTACAAATCCAGCAATGGTAAAGATAGCCCTCTCTTTTATATTATTAAATATTAATTTGCCAAGAAAGAGTGTGGGAATGAGTAAAGAGATGATAATAGCAAGATAAAGTAGAGGTACATACACATGTTCAACATGAAGTTTTGCTGTGGAGAATCCCCATACAGTCACAAAGGGTTGTAGAAAATAAACAGACATAAGTGTGAGTGTTTTAGTGCTCATCTCCTCTTTAAAAATACGTTTAGCCATATAGCCAAGGAGTATAAAGACATATACAAAGAGTATGGAGAGTAGTGTACTTATCATGCGCGTTTCTTGTTCCTGCGTTGCACGTGGGAGTGCATACTACAATATGAAATTATATGATAATTTGACATATTTTCTACTCCAATATTTTCATAAACTATAATACAAGAAAAAAGATAAAATAATG
>DQVY01000035.1 GCA_015661535.1 Sulfurovum sp.
AGGAAATAGATGCGTCAAGACAGTGTACAGATAGATGAAGACGAAATAGACTTAAAAGAAGTCTTTAGGACGATATATCGTCATAAGATCATGATGTTTTTTCTTGTATTTCTCTTTGGTTTGGGAAGTGCGTATTATGCCTATTTTAAGCCAAATGTCTATCAGGCATCTGTCACAGTTGAAGTAGGGGTGGAAAAACGCGGGTACGGCTCAAGAGATATGATTGCCATGGCCATGGAGTCCGGTGCTTCCAATGCTGACACGGAGATGGAGATCATAAAGTCCAGGTTTTTGTCTGAACGCATCGCAGAAGAAGTTGATTTTGCCCACAAATACTACACGACAAGAAGGTTTAAAGAAGTAGAACTCTATAAGAACAGCCCTTTTCAGGTAGGGATGAACAAGGGCTACGGCATCTCTTTTGACCTTTACCCTGTAGATGACAGACAGTACCGTCTGGTAGTGGAAGAGAGAAAAGATGCCCAAGGCAACCTTTGGTCTTATGATAAAGTCCATGCTTACGGTAAAGAGGTCGTTTCTTCACATTTTCATCTCAATGTGATCAAAAACAAAGCCACAGAGGATGAGCAGTACAGGTTTGTGATCATTGACCCTGAAGGGATAGGCTCTATCGTACAGGCAGGTATTTCTGTTTCACAGACTTCAAGATTTTCAACGATCCTTCGGATATCTTATGCGGATAATGTTGCCTTGCGTGCACAGGAAGCAGCTAATGCCTTGTCTGAAGCGTATATAGAGCAGAGTATAGAGAAAAAAACACAAGAGGCCACACGTACACTGGATTTTGTAGATACACAATTAAAACTCATTACAGAGAACCTCAAAGGTTCGGCCATTAAACTTGAAGAGTTCAAAAAAACCTCCAATACTATCAACCTCAGTGCCAAAGCAGAAAATGTCATAAGACAGATGAGCGAAAAAGAGACAAAACTGGCAGAGATCAGCATACAGGAAAAGATGCTGACACAACTCTATGCACAGGTAAAAGCAGGCAAGAACCTTGAAAGCCTTGCCCTGGTCAGCATGGACAAATCTGCCTCTTCTTTAGCAGGGATGATTAAAGAGCTTCAAGATGCCATCATAAAAAAACAGGTATTGCGTGCGGACTACACTGAAATGTACCCTGCCGTTGTGAAACTACGTAAAACCATAGCACAATTGAAAAAAGTGATCATCTCTACCATTAAAAATATGGAAAAAACGATCAAAGAGAGAAAGATACTGCTTGAAAATGCGATCGCAGAGCAGCAAAAAATGCTCAATACTTTGCCCGCAGATGAGCGGATGTTCGGGCAGCTTCAGCGTAAGTTTGCAGTCAATGAAAAGATCTACTCTTACCTTCTGGAAAAACGTTCGGAAACGGCGATCATTAAAGCCTCTACCGTTTCTAAAAACAGGATCATTGATAGGGCACTTTTACCGGGAGGACCCATTAAACCAAAGCGTAAGTTGATCGTGCTTGTGGGCTTGATACTTGGTTTGATACTAGGTATAGCACTTGCCTTTTTACGTGAGTTCCTGGATGACCGTATTAAAGGAGAAGAAGATATTCGTGATGTATCTGAAGTGCCTTTACTTGGCTCCATACCCAATATAAAAAAAGATGATGAGAAGATCAAAGTATTTCTCTCTCCCAAATCGGCAGTGGCAGAGTCGTTCCGGAACTTGCGTACAAACCTTCAGTTCATGTCAAACTTTAGAGGTGCACATACCATTGCTGTGACCTCTACTGTAGGAGGAGAAGGAAAAACCACAGTCTGTATTAACCTTGGGGCTATCATGAGCATGGCGGGGAAGAAAACCATCATACTGAATCTTGACATGCGAAAGCCGACCCTGCATAAAAAGTTTGGACTTCCCAATACCAAAGGGATGAGTACTTTACTCTCTGCACGTACAGGATTAAAAGAGGTCATTCAGCATACAGAGTATGACCATTTAGACATTATTGCCTCCGGACCTGTGCCGCCTAACCCCAGTGAATTGATACAGAGTGAGTTGATGGCCAAAGTGCTCGATAAACTCAAAGAGAGCTATGATGTGGTCATTATGGATACACCGCCTGTGGGTCTGGTAACAGATGCACGGACACTGATGCATTATGCCGATACAAGTATCTATGTATTGCGTGCGAGGTACTCTAAAAAAGGTTTCCTTCGTGGCATCAAAGAACTTGCTGTGCATAAAGAGAGTAACGGTCTATGTATAGTCCTTAATGATGTAAAAGAAGGGGATGACGGATACGGTTATGATTATGGTTATGGTTATTATGAAGAAGATGACAAATGATCTTTCCTTTTTTTAAAAAGAAAAAAGAAAAAATCGAAGTACCAAGGTTTAGGGTAGACCTGCATTCCCATTTTATACCGGGTATAGATGACGGCTCCAAAAGTATGGAAGAGAGCCTCCTTCTTTTAAAAGGTATGGCGTCTTTAGGCTACACAAAAGTAATTACCACACCACACATTATGGCAGATGCCTACCGCAATACACCAAGGAGTATATTGGAAGGCTTAGAGGGCTTGCGTGAAGCGAGTCGAGAGGCAGGTATTGACCTAACGATAGAAGCTGCTGCAGAATATTACCTGGATGACGGCTTTGAAGCGCTGCTTGAAAAAGGGGATGTTTTGACGCTTAAGGGAGACTACCTGCTTTTTGAAACCTCTTATTTTGCCAAACCAATGCAGATAGAGGAGATGATATTTGCCATTGGTTCCTCTGGCTATAAGCCGATGATGGCACACCCCGAACGTTACCGTTATGTCAAAGACCCTTTGGAAGAATATAGCAGGTTTAAAGAGTTGGGTGTGTTTTTTCAGGTTAATTTGAACTCTTTCTCCGGACATTACGGCAAAGATGCCAAAGCAAAAGCAGACTTTTTGAGCCAAGAGGGGATGATAGACTTTTTAGGCTCAGATGTGCATCATAAAAAGCAGGTAGATACACTCTCAGATGTCTTTGCTTCTGATGCCTATGCAGCTATTTTTGAAAAAAACAGAATATTGAATGATACACTTTTATAAAGATGGGATATAATAAATGCAAGTAAATGGGAAAACAAGGATTGGAAATGGTTAAAATGAAGTTAATGTTGATGTTGGGAGCACTGTTTATATTGGGAGGGTGTGCCGGTCAGGAGTATAAGCTTGTGCAAACAACAAAAGCGGACAAAGTACACAATGTCAGTGACAGAAGCATAGAGTATAAGATCTTGCCGCAAGACCGTTTGGAGATCTCCTTATATAAAGACCCGACGCAGGAGACTATGGGTGGGCTGAATGAACTTGGGCAGAGTATGAACAAAAAAGGGATCCTTGTCGATGCAGCAGGGTATGTTTCTCTGCCGCTTATAGGGAAGGTTAAGGTAGCAGGTTTGAGTCAGGCACAGGCAGCAGAACGTATTGCTAAACAATATAAAAAATATTTGAATACCCCTTCTGTCTATGTGGAAGTGTTGAACAAACGTCTCATTGTTTTGGGTGAGGTCAATAAGCCGGGGGTCATACCGATAGACAAAGAGAAAATGAC
>DQVY01000128.1 GCA_015661535.1 Sulfurovum sp.
ATACAGCTAATGCGGTGGTTGTCGCTTCGGGTGGTCTTAGTTTTCCTATTTTAGGTGCCAGTGCCATAGGCTATGACATTGCAGCATCTTTTGGACACAGTATTCGTAAAACAGCACCGGCCTTGGTAGGCTTTACCGTACAAAAAGAACAATTTTTCTTTAAGACACTCTCCGGCGTTTCTACAGAGGTCAAAATAACCATAGAAGACAATGTTTGTGAAGGTGCACTACTCTTTGCCCATAAGGGTATAAGCGGACCTGCTGTCCTGGATGCATCACTTTACTGGGAGAAAGGCAAAATAAGCATTGACTTTGTACCAAAGGTCTCATGGAACAGTTTAAAAGGATCTAAAAAGCAGATATCATCACTTTTACCAATGCCAAAGCGTGTTACCAAGGCATTTTTGATACAATTAGGCCTAGAAGACAAACCATACCATCAACTTAGTGCAAAAGAGCTTGAAATACTTCATACTTTGAGTCACTACAGTTTTGCACCGGCAGGAACCTTTGGTTACTCAAAAGCAGAAGTTACCAAAGGCGGAGTGGATACTTCAGAAGTAGACAGTGAGACAATGATGAGTCACAAAGAAGAGGGACTATACTTCATCGGTGAGGTTTTGGATGTAACGGGAAGGCTTGGCGGTTATAACTTTCAATGGGCATTTTCGAGTGCATATTCTTGTGCAAAACATATACAGAATTATCTTTCATCGGTCAATAGCTAGCAGTAAGTCAAAATTTTAACAATAGGGGAAAATGTGAAAATTAGAATAATAGTAACGGTAGTTTTAGCTATGGTATTGAGTGGTTGTGTGGGGATGCAAGATGAAGAAGGTTGGAGGTCGTCACAAAAAAATGAATTTTTAGACATACTTAAAACAGATAAATATGCTTCCATTTGTAACCAGCAAAACTTGTATGCACAGGTGAAACAAACAAAGAATTCTAAACTGATGAGCAGATTACTTGTGAAGTATACAAAGAATCTTGCAAATGGCTGTATTGTTGATCCCTCTCTACATATAAAAAAGAATGGCAGAACGGTGCCTTCTTTTGGTACGTATAAGCAAAAAGTAAATGATGCAGACATTTTGAGACAACTCAAAGCTGGTCAAAGTATAGAAAATATCTTAAAACCGTATGTACCTGAATATAAACAATTTTCTGAACTCATCAAATATTACCATGCAGTGGAAGATCCGAAGTTGAAACGTAAGATCCGTCTCAACATTGAAAGAATAAAATTAATGAAACCAGGTGTAGGAAGTACCTATGCATTGGTGAATATACCAGAGTATAAGATACGTATTTTTGAAAAGCATAAAAAAGCAGTAGAGATGAAAGTGATTGTAGGTACACGTAAAAATAAAACACCTATTTTCTCTGAAGAACTTAAATATATCACATTGAATCCAGCATGGAATGTCCCTGACAGTATTGCGAGAAATGAGATCATTCCAAAAACATTAAAGAATCGCGGGTACTTGAAAAAACATCGTCTGGTCATGCGCAAGGACTACAATTTAAAGTCTCCGGCACTTAGTTTTAATTCAGTGAATGCAAAGGCATATGCCTACGGACATGGGCCTGTACCCTTTAAGTTCATAGAAGTACCATCTGATAGAAATGCATTAGGCCGTGTGAAGTTCATCTTTCCTAACCACCACTCGGTATATATGCATGATACCCCAACCAAACACCTTTTCAAAAGAACAAAACGTTCTTACAGTCATGGGTGTGTAAGACTTGAAAACCCGAAATATATGCTGGAATATATCTCTAAAAACTACACAGCACATGAGTATGAGGATGTAAAAACAAAATATGATAGCTATAAGACACACTATTTGAAAGTCAACAAACGACTTCCTGTCCATACTGCATATCTGACAACCTATGTGGATGAGAGTGGTAAGTTGTTGTCATTTGCAGATGTTTATGGCTATGACAAGTTACAGAAACTCAATTTCTAAAAGAACACTCTAGATGATGACAAGGGCTTGGCTGATACTGGCTGACATCCTTGTCACACTTGTTCTTTTTATTTCTCTCATACTTTTTCACCTTAACCCCATTTCCAAAACAGCATCTCCTTCCACGACTAAAATAGACGAAAACCTTACTTTAGATCAGATTCCTTTACCGGGCATAGATCTAAGTGCTACACTCACATTGGAAGATTTGGTACGTATGGGACAAGTATGCAACAAGGAGCCGTATATGATAGAAAATAAATTTTTAAGCAGAAGCCTTAAAGAAGGTTTGTCGGAGCTTTCAGCAAAGATCGGCGACCCCATTTTTATACGTATTTTTAAAGAAGAGTCACTCTTAGAGGTTTGGATACGTACAGATACAGAATATAAACATTTAAAAGATTATGCTATCTGTGCATTTTCCGGAGCATTGGGACCCAAGTTAAAAGAGGGGGACAGACAGGCACCTGAAGGTTTTTATAAAGTCAAAAAGCAGCATCTTAACCCAAACAGTAAATTTCACCTCTCTTTTAATTTAGGGTACCCCAATGCTTACGATAGAGCACATGGACGTACAGGGTCTTTTTTAATGGTACATGGCAATTGTGTCTCTATCGGTTGTTATGCTATGACAGATGAAAAAATAGAAGAGATCTATGAACTGCTTGAGGCTGCGCTTGCAAGTGGACAAAGCTATGTGCAGGTACATGCATACCCTTTTCGTATGACCGAACAGATGATGTCACTGTTCTCAGACAATGAATGGTTTGACTTTTGGGTGAATCTCAAAGAAGGTTACGATTACTTTGAAGCCCAGAAAAACCCTGCTCATATAGAAGTGAAAGATAAGCAATATATGATACATGAGAGTCATGAACTGTAAGTTTTTTAGAAATATTGATCTGAAATATTTTATTATTTGAATTTTTCTGATACAATCTATTATGAGGCTATAGGATCTATCTGCCTGAAGGGTGTTTAGATACC
>DQVY01000139.1 GCA_015661535.1 Sulfurovum sp.
TCTTTAGAGTTTTGTACCATCACTTGCTTGAGAGGAGAAACGGTATATTCCTGATCTAGCTTTTCACGCATCTCTTTAGGAAGGTTTTTCATCTCCTCAAAAGAACTTGCATATTTATGATAGATCCAATTGTATATTTGTTTGGCGCGGAAGCTGGGCTGGATCAACTCTCCCAGTTCTTCTTTACTTAGATCTTGTATTATATTTTTACTCATGCTCTCTCTTTTCGCCGTGTCAGCAAACTAACACTACTTGTTTTTAATATAGGCTGTTAATCTAGCCATTGCTTCTTTATGATTGTCCATAAAGTCTTTATGCGCAGCAGCATTGCAATAATTCGTCACAATAAAAGCACCCGCTACAGGTATACGAAATGCTTGTGCTACTTTTAGCACTGCATAATATTCCATATTTTCTACGTGTATGTTTTTAGCCAAGTACGCTTTGGACATATCTTCATCTGTGGTAATATAATTTGAAGAATTCACAATAGTTTCACGTGAAACATCTTCTGCCGTACTTACCATATTGTCTATAGGAGTATACGCCCCTGCATTAAAAAAACTATTTTCAATATTGGATGCTGTCTTAGACTCTACGATATCAAATATTTTTTTATCACCATAAGAACCTGCCGTCCCGACAAAAAATAGAAAGTTTGGTTTTTCAGACAAGCATAACTTTGTTAAATTGATAGCGACATCGGTCATACCAATACCTACAGGTATGGCAAATTCAAATTGTTCACTCTCTCCGGCACAGATAAACATTTATAACCTCACAGGAATATTTTTCCCTCTAAGATAGCTTTTTAATTCCATTATGTCAATCTCTTTAAAATGAAAAATAGAAGCTGCCAATGCTGCATCTGCATTGCCGAGGGTAAATGCCTCTTCAATGTGCTTCATCGTTCCTGCACCACCAGAGGCGATCACAGGTATATTTACCAACTCACCTATTTTTTTATTGAGTGTGTTATCAAAGCCTGCTTTGGTACCGTCAGCATCCATAGAAGTCACCAATAGTTCACCTGCCCCTCTGTCATACGCTTCTTTTGCCCATGCTAATGCATCGATACCGGTGTCGTTTCTACCGCCATGGGTAAAGATATGCCATCTGTTAGCAGAAACCTGTTTGGCATCAATCGCCACAACAATACACTGTGAACCAAATCGTTTTGCTCCTTCTTCAATAAACTCAGGTCTTTTGATGGCAGCAGAATTGATACTTACTTTGTCACACCCTACATTCAAAAGATTGTAAATATCGCTAAGTTCGCGTATACCTCCACCCACAGTCAAAGGGATAAAGATCTCCTGTGCCACTTTTTTCACAACATCGACAATGGTATCTCGGCCTTCATGGCTTGCACCAATATCTAAAAAGGTGATCTCATCAGCACCTTCTTCATTATAACGTTTGGCAACTTCCACAGGATCTCCCGCATCACGCAAACCAACAAAATTAACACCTTTTACTACCCGTCCGTCATTCACATCAAGACATGGTATGATACGTTTTGCAAAATAATCCATCTAATTAGCCATATTCCTCTTAAAATTATGCTAAGATTATACAAAAATTATCCCAAACACGGGATTAGTATAGAGTATAAAGGTAGATTATAGTATGATTATTGATAATTTAAGCGAATTCGCATCAAAGAAATTTGGTCAGAATTTTTTAAAGAACGATATTTATATACACAAAATCATCCAAGCGATGCCCAATGACGATTTAAAAGTCGCAGAAATTGGGCCTGGCTTAGGTGATTTAACCAAAGAACTTGTAAAAGTTCGAAATGTCACAGCATTTGAGGTTGATAAAAGATTATGTGAGCATCTAACATTAGAATTTGAAGACTCCATCCACAAAGGAAGTTTTGAATTGCGATGCGGAGATGTGCTTGAGCGTTGGGAGTCGGGAAGCTTACTGGATGAACCTTATCATTTAGTGGCTAACTTACCCTACTATATTGCGACCAATATTATATTAAAAGCATTTAAAGATGAGCATTGCCAGTCTATTTTGGTGATGGTTCAAAAAGAAGTTGCCGTAAAATTTGCTGCAAGTGTCAAACAAAAAGCATTCTCTTCGCTTTCTGTACTTGCATCATCGGTAGGTAAAGCGACACTCTGTTTCGAAGTTGAGCCCGAAGCATTTATCCCTGCACCGAACGTCACTTCTGCAGTGCTTTTAATAGAAAAAAACCAGTCACAAGATGATGAGAAGTTTGAAGCGTTCTTAAAGATCGCATTTTCGCAGCCGCGTAAAAAACTCTCAAAAAATCTCATGACCGCTTTTTCAAAAGATATTGTCACTAAAACTTTTATCAAGCTAGAACTCGATTCTAACTTACGACCTCATGAAGCTGAGACATCTATTTATCATCACATATATAATGAATTAAAGGATACTTTAGATGGACAACAAACAACAAAACAACGGAAACTCTCAAAATCAAGAGCCAAGAACACAAAACGATAGTACACAAAGCAATAATACGCCAAGAGAGAGAAGACCAAACCCGCATAGACAAAATAGAACAGAAGGACAAGGACAAAACAGTAATCGTCCCAATCCTAATGCCAACAGAAAGCCAAACCCTAATCCTAACAGAAAGCCCAATCCTAACAAAGATGTAAATGGTAACGTTCAGGACAAAGAAGCACCAAACGGGAATAGAAAACCAAACCCTAATCAAAACAGAAACAGAAACAATAACCAAAACCGGAACAATACCAATAGTGACAAACGTCCAAATAACAACAATAGACCAAACAATAACCGCAATAACAATAAGCCCAACAACAATAAAAGTGGCGGAAACAAAAACAGAAATAAACGTCGAAATATTACTACTGTAAATGATACAATGAGAGAATACCTAGAGATCAATGATCGTGTCAAAGAGGCAACGATGAATCCATGGAAAAACATTGATATGGCTTCCAAAGGGAAGATCCGATTTACCCCACTGGGCGGACTGGGTGAGATCGGCGGGAACATGGCTGTACTTGAGACTGAAACCACTGCGATCATCATCGATGTAGGTATGTCTTTCCCTGATGAGACCATGCATGGGGTAGATATCTTGGTACCTGATTTTTCTTACTTACATACACTTAAAAAAGAAAAAGATGTCTATGTGATCATTACCCATGGTCATGAGGATCACATTGGAGCAATGCCTTACCTTTTTAAAGAGTTACAGTTCCCTATCTATGCAACACCACTGGCACTTGCAATGATAGAAAACAAATTTAATGAACATGGTTTATCTCAGTATGTGAAAAACTTTAACTATGTTACCATGAGAAAACAACATCAAATTGGTGACATGAAAATTGAATGGATGCACAACACCCACTCTATTATTGATGCCTGTTCATTGGCTATTGAAACACCTGCGGGGACGATCATCCATACAGCTGACTTTAAAGTAGACCATACGCCTGTAGACAACTACACAATGGACTTACGTCGTTTTGCACACTATGGTGAAAAAGGTGTTTTATGTCTTTTCTCTGACTCTACCAACTCACATAACCCAGGCGCAACAAGGTCTGAAAAAGTGGTAGGTAAAACCTTTGATACACTCTTTGAACTTGCCAAAGGAAGAATCCTTATGTCTACTTTCTCTTCTAATGTACACCGTATTGTACAAGCCATGGAAAGAGGTGTACGATATGGAAGAAAGATCTGTGTGATTGGACGTTCTATGGAGCGAAACATTGAAACAAACCGTGCCTTAGGTTTTGTAGACATTGAAGATAAACACTTCATCGAAGTGCATGAAGTACCAAAATATGCTGACCATGAAGTACTCATTGTCACCACAGGTTCTCAAGGTGAGACCATGGCAGCACTGAACCGTATGGCAACCGATGAGCACAGACACATCAAACTCAAACCATCAGACACCGTGATCATCTCTGCCTCAGCCATTCCGGGGAATGAAGCCTCTGTCTCCAGTCTTTTAAACAAACTGATGAAAGCAGGCTGTACTGTACGTTATAGGGAGTTTGCAGATATTCACGTTTCCGGTCACGCAGGACAGGAGGAGCAAAAACTCATCTTGCGTCTTATCCAGCCTAAATTCTTCTTGCCGGTTCACGGTGAGTACAATCACATCGCGAAACATGCAAGAACAGCTGTAGAATGTGGTGTAGATGAAAGAAACATCTTACTTATGGGTGATGGCGACCAGATAGAACTGACCCCTAAGTATCTTAAAAAAGTAAAAACGGTGAAGTCTGGTAAAACATACATCGATAACCAAAACAACATGACCATTGAAAATGATGTGGTGCTTGACAGACAGAAACTTGCAGAAGATGGTATTATCAATGTAGTGGCACAAATTTCACAAAGCAATCAAAAAGTTGTGGGAAAACCTGTGATCTCTACCCATGGTATTGTGCCGGATAAAGATGACAAAAAGTTCCAAAAAGAGATCGAAGTATTGCTTGAGACCATGTTGCTGAACATGAAACCTGAAGCGTTGAAGAATCATAAAGATATTGAAAATGATATTCGTGCCGTCGTGAGAAAACATGTAGTACGTACGAAAAAGAGATACCCGCTTATTATTCCTACCATCTTCATCGTATAAATAATCACTGCCTTCAAGGCAGTGATTCACCTTCAGAAATACCCTGCTAATTAACACTATGCTATAATCATTTATCAAAACCTAAAGTAGTCATATGAATCTTATAAAGATTGCCCAAGAAACATTTTACATTGAAGCAGATGCACTGAACAGAGCAGCAGAACGCTTAGACCAGAACTTTCTTGATGCCATTACACTTATCCTGAATACAAAAGGCAAACTGATTATCACGGGTGTGGGCAAATCTGGTTTGGTAGGGGCAAAAATGGCAGCTACTTTTGCCAGTACGGGCACGTCCTCTTTCTTTTTGCACCCTACAGAAGCCCTTCACGGGGACTTAGGTATGATAGGTAAAGACGATACCCTTCTGGCTATCAGCAGCAGTGGGGAGAGTGAAGAGTTAACCAAAATTCTTCCGCATATCAAACGTTTTGATATTCCCCTTATCGCACTTTCGGGAAATCAAAGTTCATCACTTGGTACTTACGCAGATGTATTTTTAGACATCTCTGTGGAAAAAGAAGCCTGTCCTCTTGGCATAGCGCCTACCACATCGACCACGCTTACCATGGCACTGGGTGATGCTCTGGCGATTGCACTGATGGAGGAAAAAGGCTTCAAACAAGAAGATTTTGCCTCATTCCATCCAGGCGGAGCTTTAGGTAAAAAACTGTTTGTCAAAATAAAAGACTTGATGAGAACAGAAAATCTGCCTATTATTAATACCTCTACCACATTAAAAGAGGCTATTGTAAGTATGAGTGAGGGGAAATTAGGTACCGTACTCATAGAAGACGAGAAGGGAAGCTTTACTGCCCTCTTAAGTGATGGAGATTTAAGACGTGCACTGATGCACGAAGGTTTTAGCCTGGAGCATCTTGCCATAGATTATGCAAGCAAAAACCCAAAACGCTATAACAACACAGAACTGCTGGCTTCTGAAGCACTTGAGATCATAGAAAAGGGAAGAATACAGCTTCTCCCTATTACCAATGAGGACAATAAACTCATTGGCGTATTACACATCCATGATCTCATTAATGCCGGCATCAAAAGCACCTAAATAAAAAGTACATAAGACAGGAAAACATGAGACTGAACAAATATATATCGCACAACACAAAATACTCCAGAAGAGAA
>DQVY01000021.1 GCA_015661535.1 Sulfurovum sp.
TCGTCTATAGTGATGATGTTGTGCTCTACTCTTGCATCAACCATACGTTTATAACTTTTCATAGAAGCCAACATCACCAAAGAGGCAGATAGAAAACCTATTTGGGTATTCCAAAGCATTTTAATATCAAAAAATATTATAGAAAGAAGTATCACAATAATATCTACTATGAGAAGGGTTTTAAGTATTTTAAAGGTGAGTTTAGACATCGTCATCTTCAGCGTCATATTTCTCTTGTTGTTCTTTTTTATAGGTATATCTTGGGTCTTTGGCAAGTTCGTCTAAAGATCTTTTCTGTTTATCGTAGGCTTTATAGACATTGAGTATTGCTGCACCCACACCTATGAAGACCCCTATCCAGAGTGTCCACCAGGCACCTGTGAGTTTTTGCAAACCAATGCCTATACCTACACCTATAAGCACTGCCACAACCATAGAGATGCCCAGACTGAGTCCGTCTGCTGCATCTACAATTTTTTTGACTCTTGGTTCTTCTTGTTTCATTTCTTTTCCTATAGGTCGGGATGCCCTCTTCCCGACATTTATTTGCATATCATAGTATTTAAAATCGTTTGAATATTTGTCGGGAAGAGGACATCCCGACCTACATAGTTAAGCTTTGATCTCTGCCATCACTTCATACGCGGCTTTAATACTCTCTTCGATCATCTCATCTGTGGTTGCTGCACAAATGAATCCTGTCTCATATGATGAACAGGCAAGATAGATACCTCTGTCAAGCATTCCTTTATGAAATTTGGCGAACATAGCAGAGTCATTTTCTAAAGCATCATCAAAGTTTTTCACTACTTTGTCTGAAAAGAAAAAGCCAAACATAGAACCTCTTACATCTGTCACCAAAGGTATATCTACTGCCTGTGCTGCTTTTTTAAAGCCATCCATCAGTTTTTTTGCTTTGTTACCAAGTGACACATAAAGCGAAGGGTTTGATTTAAGCTTTTTAAGACTTGTAAGGCCTGCGGCCATGGCTACGGGATTTCCAGAAAGTGTACCTGCCTGATAGACAGGACCTTCCGGAGAAAGATGAGACATGATCTCTGCATTGGCACCAAAAGCCCCTACTGGCATACCTGCACCGATCACTTTACCTAAGGTAACCATGTCAGGTTTCACTGAAGAGATACCCTGCGCACCTTTTAGCGATGCCCTGAATCCAGACATCACCTCATCAAAAATAAGCAGTGTGCCATGGTTGGTACAAAGACATCTTAGCTCTTCTAAAAATGCTTCATCTGCCGGCACCAAGCCCATGTTTCCGGCAATAGGCTCAATGATCACACAGGCAATATCTTCCGGAGATTCTTCAAAACATGCAAGTACCGATGTAATATCGTTATAGGTTGCCAATAGTGTATGTTTCGTAAGGTCAGCAGGTACCCCTGGACTCGAAGGCGTACCAAACGTAGCAAGACCGGAGCCTGCCTGAACCAACAAAGAGTCCGAGTGCCCATGGTAACAGCCTGTAAACTTTAAAATTTTGTCTCTGCCTGTCACCCCGCGTGCCAAACGAATGGCTGACATGACTGCTTCTGTACCGGAAGAGACAAAACGCACTTTGTCTATGCTATCGAACAAGGTCACGATCTCATTGGCAAGTGCTGTCTCTACTGTGGTAGGTGCACCAAAACTAAGTCCTCGTTTTACAGCTGCAATCACAGCCTCTTCTATCTCTGCATCACAATGACCAAAGATCAATGGTCCCCAACTCTGTACATAGTCTATGTATCTGTTCCCATCGATGTCAAAAAGGTATCCACCCTCACCCTTTGCAATAAATGGCGGCGTGCCCTCTACACCGGAAAATGCACGTACAGGTGAATCAACACCGCCGGGAATCACTTTATATGCTTCTTCAAATGCAGCTATACTTTTGTCATATGCCATACTGTTAACCCTTTATTATGTTTAATTGATATAATGTTGTCGATTATACACTAAGGGCACTTAGGTCTTTACGGAGGAGCACAATATCAGAACACTGAAAGGATTTTTGCTCTCTTTATTGTTACACCTGTTAATCATATTACTTTTTTTACTCAATTTTAAAGAGATCAAATTTATGCCCCCTGCCACGCAGGAAAAGAAAATGACACTTAATTTAAAACAAGTGAACACAGCACCTCCTGCACCCAAACCTCAACCTAAGCCTCAGCCAGTAGTAACGGCGCCAATGCCTAAACCTGTTGTGTCCCCTCCTGTTGTGCCTGAACCTGTCATAGAGAAAAAACCTGAACCCAAGCCAGAAGCACCCCCGGTTAAAGAAAAAATATTGGATGTAAGTACAAAACGTTTTGCTCAAAAGAGTCCAGAAGACAATAATGTCAGCAAGCCAAAAAAGAAAGAAAAAAAGAAAATTGTTAAAAAAGAAGCCAAAAAGAAAAAAGTAGTTAAAAAGGAAACGAAACCCCAAAAGGCTAAAAAAGCACAACGCTCAAAAGACCCCCTCGCTAATTTCCTGAGAGGTTCTACCAAGAGCTTCAAATATACCAAAAGTCCTCAACGACGTCAGTCAAGTTCAGGCTCTTATGGTGACCGTATGATCCATACCTTGTACGGACCGGAGTTCAATACCTTCAGCCCTACACAAAAGAAATTTATACGTAATAATCTCGGTACCATTCATAGGATCACACAAAATACTCTCACACGTAACGGGTATCCTTCTGTCGCTGTCAGGACACAGCAACAAGGCACAAATGTTGTCTCTTTTTATCTTCATCCCAATGGTGATATATCTGGGTTAAGACTGAAAACCCCTATAGGGTATGCATCTCTAGATCAAAACACTTTAGATGTCATACGCATCGCCTATAAAGACTACCCTCTGCCTAACAAAAAGACAAAGATTGTTTTTTATGTCTCTTATCGTTTATACTAAAGGATTTAAATGAAATTTTTAAAGAGTAACTGGGTACAGGTACCTTGGTGGTCCCTTAAAAAAGTGTATAGGATCACAATAGTCATACTCATAGGTGGGTTTTTCATAGGTCTCATCGCTTTTTATCTCTATATGAGTTCTCTTCCTACACTCTCTACCTGGCATACCACCCTCCTGAAAAATGAGTATACATCACATAGTAAAGTAAAAAATATTGATGCGTATATAGCTTTAGAGGAAAAACTTTTTGCCCAACTGCAAACAGAAGTCTATGACAAAACCCTGCCTTCAGAACAGAACCGTATCAACCGATACAGTAAAGAGGGTCTATCAAACCCTAAGTTATGGAAACAAAACTGGAACAAAAGTTTTGAACTCAAAGTCAAACACCCTAAAGCAGGCATACTGCTTTTACACGGCATGTCAGACTCTCCTTACAGCTTACATACACAAGCACAGTACCTACATGAAGAAGGCTACTGGGTACTTTCCCTTCGTCTCCCTGGTCATGGTACTGTTCCTTCGGGGCTTAGAAATATAAAATGGAAAGATATGGCTTCTGTGGTACAAATGGGCATGAAACACCTTGAAAAAAAAGTAGCTGCCAAACCCATACATATCATGGGTTACTCTACAGGTGCATCATTGGCACTGCACTATACACTCAAAGCTTTAGAAGAGAAGTCAACACTGAGAGTACCTGAAAAGCTCATTTTCTATTCTCCTGCCATTGGGGTAAGTGCTGCTGCACCTTTTGCTGTATGGCAGAGTCGTATAGGATATATGTTAAATTTACCTAAGTTAGAGTGGAATGCACTGTTACCTGAATTTGATCCATTTAAATACGGTTCTTTTGCTGTCAATGCGGGGGATCAAGTCTACCGTTTGGCCAAAGAGGTACAAACACAGTTTGATGCATTGGAGAAAGATCCAAACCATAAACCTTTCCCTCCAGTGCTGAGTTTTTCTTCCATTGTAGACAGTACAGTTTCTGTACCTGCTGTGGTACATAAGCTCTTTAACAGACTGCCAAAAAGTATAGAGGGGAAACACAGCTTAGTGCTTTTTGACATCAACCATAATTTCAGCCGTAACTACCTCATAAAAGATGCAAAGATGACAGAGATGCAAAGTTTGAGAGATACCCCCGTGAAAAAGAACTACAACTTTGAGCTCATCACAAACCTTCACACAAAGGACCGAACAGTAGAATGCATCGTAAATCATGAGGCAGAACAGCCCCTCCCCTACAAGTGGTCAAAAGGTCTCTACTCACTCTCACACCTAGCCATGCCAATCAGCCCAAATGACCCACTCTACGGAAATGAGAATGCGCCTAAGAGTCCCGGTATTGATCTTGGACATCTTGCGATTTACGGGGAGACAGGTCTTCTACAAACTTCTGCTTCCTCCCTGCTAAGACAGAGGTGGAATCCTTTTCATGACTATACAAAAGTACGGGTATTGGAATTTATAACAGGAGAAGAGTAAATAAGTATTTACTCTTAGGTAGTGCAGAAGGTTATATTCCCTCTGCGATCATAACATCCGCCACTTTTTTGAAACCTGCGATATTCGCACCATCTATATAGTTACCTTCGACCCCATACTCTTTGGCCGTGGAAGCAATGTTTTGACAGATGTCATACATCGTTGTTTTTAATTTAGCATCTACCTCTTCAAAACTCCATTTCAGCATAGAAGCATTTTGACTCATTTCAAAATTACTTACTGCAACACCGCCTGCATTGGCTGCTTTTGCCGGGCCGAAACAGATCTTGTTTTTTACAAAAAGCTCCATGGCTTCCGGAGTAGATGGCATATTGGCACCTTCTGTCACAGAAGTACAACCGTTTTTGATCAAATTTTTGGCATCAAGCTCTGTCAACTCATTTTGTGTAGAACAAGGGAAAGCAGCATAACACTCAATGTCCCATACAGCATGCCCCCCTTCAGGGTATTCTGACACAGGTACATAGCTTGATTCAGGATGTTTTTCAACATACTCTTCCAAAGATCCTCTACGCTTGAATTTCAAGTCTTTCAGATACTCCAGATCGACACCTCTCGCATCATAGACCATTCCTTTTGAATCTGAACATGTCACAGGTACCGCACCTTGCTGATAAAGTTTTTCTATAGTATAAAGTGCCACATTTCCTGCACCGCTTACCGTACAGACCTTGCCTTTCAAGCTCTCTTTATGTTCCATTTCCAACATAGCTTCAGTAAAATAGACCACACCATAACCTGTGGCTTCTGTACGCGCGAGTGAGCCTCCAAAGAAAAGTGGTTTACCTGTTAAAACACCGTCAAAGGTAGACGTTATTCTTTTATATTCGGCAAAAAGGTATCCTATTTCTCTGGCACCTACACCAATATCTCCTGCAGGAACATCCATACGCGGACCAATATACTTATGAAGTTCTCTCATAAACGAAGTACAGAAGTTCATCACTTCAAAGTCAGTTTTACCTTTTGGATCAAAATCACTTCCTCCTTTGGCACCACCTATAAACAAGCCCGTCAAAGAATTTTTAAGGATCTGTTCAAAGCCTAAGAACTTCAACACGCCCTCATTCACAGAAGGATGAAAACGAAGTCCCCCTTTATATGGCCCCAGTGAATTGTTAAACTGCACTCTATATCCGGTATTGACACGAATTTTATTCTCTTTATTCATCCATTCAACTTTGAATTTAATGATCCGATCAGGGGTAGCCAATCTTCTTATGATATTATGATTGGCATATTTTTCATCTGCAAGATAGAGTGGTGCGATAGACAATAAAACTTCTTCCAATGCCTGATAAAATACATCATGTTCAATACGATGACTCTCTTTGAGTCTGTTTACCTCTTCTTTTATTCTCTTGTGTGCATCTTTTATCGTTGGTCTCTTATTTGGCATTTTTTCACTATTCCTTAAATTATAATATACAGTAATACTGTTCCTAGATTACAGGCAACAATGAACTATCTTATTATTGTAACATGTCTAGGATAATAGAAACTCTTGACTTTCCATAATTCCAATCTATTTATATACTCCTCCATAAACGTGTCACAACCTCTTTAGTTCCCTGAAGCAAGAGAGGATTTTTCTCTTTATTTAACCACTTAATAATCTCTTTTATCTCAGACTCATGCATCACAGTACACCCCGCAGTCGGCACTTTTTTAATGTGTATAAATATACACGACCCTGCACCTTTTTTTGCACCTGGCTCATCAATATGGTTATGATTGACTACTATGCCGTACTTGTAATAGTTCTTCGGGAATTTCATATGCTCTTTACTTTTATAGTCTATCTTTACTTTTTTACTCTCTACAATTTTGTTATAAAGTTTAGAGTTAACGTCATCAACACAATGGTCTGTTTCTTTATAGACGCTATAGGGGTAAGATACATTAAGCGGGGCATATCCAAAGGCCTGTTTCAATGCAAATATCCCTGCCGGTGTTTTACCGTCACCCTCTTTTTTGATGATCTTTGCATTTTTGGGTGTCGTGTGTAACCCTATGCCCCATCCCAGTCCGTTTCGTCCCAACTTTATATCTATAGCTTTTCCTACTTTATGCCATTTACTGCCTTTTTTTTCATAACGTTGAAGTGTACCATTGGGGCTTGACCAGTTTTTAGTGCTTACAACAATGAGTTGTTCCGTCTCAGGTATTTGGGCTTGCAGTGAGATACATAGTAAAAACAGACTAAGTAATATTCTTTTCATTGTGTTATAATCCTTCTATCAAATCATTAGGTTTCACATGGAATACGGAATACTCTCAGTCGCTATCCCCATACTCACGATCGTTCTTGCCATTATAACAAAAGATGTTATAGTCTCTTTAATGGGTGGTATCTTTGCAGGTTTTTTGGTATTGAACGGCTACAACCCTGTAGATGCGTTTATCGCTCTTTTTGATGGTGTAATCACCCTCTTTTCTGAAGGTTGGATCGTCAAAACCCTTCTTTTTATTATCTTGGTCGGTGCTATTATCCGCTTGCTGACACTTTCAGGTGCCGTAGAGAGTTTTGTGGTCTATTTAAGCAAGAAGAGTAAAAAGATAGACTCTCCTGTCGGAGCCATGATGCTTGCTTATATTATCGGTGTTGTCATTTTCATTGAGTCGTCCATTACAGCACTTGTTGCAGGGACTATTGCCAAACCTCTTTGTGATAAAAATGGTGTAAGTCGTGAAAAACTGGCCTACATTTGTGACTCTACTTCAGCACCTATATGTTCACTTATACCGCTCAATGCCTGGGGTGCGTTACTTTTAGGTCTCATTGTCACAGCCGTAGACAGCCAGGTCATTCAAGGCAATGCGGTCTCTTTACTTCTTGCTTCCCTCCCTTATAATTTCTACGCAATCGTTACTCTGCTCATTGTTTTAGCTGTTATATTTTTAAATATCAATATTGGACCCATGAAACATACCAGCCCGATACCCTACATCAGATTACATAACGAAAGCCACATAAAAGCCACTCCCTACAAAATGGTCTTACCGGTTTTAGTGATGGTACTTATGGTACCTTTAGGTTTATATTTGACCGGAAAAGGTGATATATTTAAAGGCTCAGGTTCTACTTCTGTCTACTATGCTGTAATCGTTACCTTACTCTTTATGTACCTCTATTTTGTACCTGCTAAAGTACTGACACATAAAAAATATTTTCAAGGTCTCTATGAAGGTATTGGAGAGATGATACCCGTAGGGATGATCATGATCTTTGCCCTGCTTATAGGTAAGGTCATAGGTGATCTAGGTACTGCACAATACCTTGCACATCTGCTTAACGGGAACATTTCTCCTCTGCTGATACCGCTGCTTATCTTTCTTGTTGCAGGCATCACCGCATTTTCTACAGGCACAAGCTGGGGAACATTTTCTATTATGATGCCCATAGCTTTAGCCCTGGGTGCAAGTATGGATCTGCACATTCCCCTGGTCATCGCCGCTGTAATCTCTGGCGGGATCTTCGGAGACCATGCATCGCCTATAAGTGACACCACCATCATAAGCTCCATGGCAGCAGAGTGTGACCACATAAGCCATGTTCGCACACAGCTGCCTTATGCCTTGATTGGCGGGATGTTGGCTTCTCTAGGTTTTTTGATCGCAGGATGGCTGACACTATGAGCAGAAAGATCCTTTATATAGCACGTCATGCAAAATCATCTTGGGATGACATGTCACTCTCAGACTTTGAACGTCCACTCAATGCACGAGGAAA
>DQVY01000292.1 GCA_015661535.1 Sulfurovum sp.
CTTGGTATTGGGTATATTTCTCCTGTATCCACATTGGTTAAATGGTTTCCGGACAGACGGGGTATGGCTACAGGTCTTGCCATCATGGGCTTTGGTTTTGCCTCTGCTATCTCTGGACCGGCTATCAAAATACTCATCGATGAAGTAGGTATTTCTAACACCTTTTACATTTTAGGTTCCATCTACTTTCTTGTGATGTTTACATCTGCCCAATACCTGGCTGTACCTCTGGAAGGGTACATGCCTAAAAACTTTAAACCTGAAAAAGTAAAAGTAGACCTTGCCTCTCTCACACGTGAAGAAGCCGTAAGAACAGGACGATTTTACGGACTTTGGATCATGCTTTTCATCAATGTTACCTGTGGTATCGCCATTATCTCTGTGGCATCTCCTCTGCTTCAAGAGGTAGTAGGTATTTCAGCACTTGCCGCGGCTTCAGCTGTAGGTCTCATGGGTATTTTTAATGGTGTAGGTCGTATTGCCTGGGCAAGCATCTCAGACTACTTGTCACGCCCTGTGGTATTTGTCATTTTCTTTGCCACGCAAATTGTCGCATTTTATATGTTAACCACAGTGACAAGTGTACTTCTTTACTCTGTACTTGTCTACTACATCATGACCTGTTATGGTGGTGCTTTTGCTTCTATCCCTGCGTATATTGGAGATATTTTTGGTACCAAACAGCTTGGTGCTATCCATGGCTACATTTTAACTGCTTGGGCATTGGCAGGTCTTGTAGGCCCAATGATCATCGCCTATGTTAAAGATGTAACAGGTAGCTATTCCAATACCCTGTATGTATTTGTAGGACTCTTTGTCATAGCACTCATCACTTCTCTTTGGATGATGGCTAACATTAAAAAAGTAAGATTGGCTACGCACTAGCCTCTACTTTTTCTCTTTTTCAAGTGCCATCATATGTGCTATATAAGCTGATGTTGGTGCATCGACTGTATTGATATGCAGTACGATCCACTCTGGTGACTTGCGTATAAAGTTGGTCACCTTTTCTATATCGCCAAATTTTCTCCACTGTTTTATCGTAATGCTAAGATCCATTAAAAACATGTCGTGTGCCATTTTATGCATATCGTACTTTGGAAAATCGTACTTTCTCATAAGACGTTCTTCATTGGCAAAATGTGTCTTTACATGCACAAGGTACTCTTCTATCTTCTCTTCCAAAGCCTTTAACTTTTCATCCGTTTTATCCATGCCATAGTAGGTTGCAAGTTTGTCTATCTCATTTAAGATCTCAATTTCTGCTTCATGTGTCTCCTGCATCTCCTCAACATCCATCTCTTCCACTTGTTGTGCGTAAAGTAATGCCATCATTCATCCTTTTTTACCAGTATGATAGACAAAAATAATAAAATGTTACTTGACAGAAGTCAATAGTATCCCTCATTATCAATAATATCACATACCATTCTCATACATTTAACCAATGACCAAGCAACACATTCACCACAGTTTCTGTTCGCAGGATCCTTGGTCCTAAACTAACGGATGTACAACCGTGTTGGCAAAGCAGGTCAACTTCATAGTTTATCCAACCGCCTTCTGCCCCTATACACAGTACCTTTGGCATACACGCTTTCACATCAAGATAGGTTTTCCAGGATTGTGCAGCATAAGGATGTGCGATCACTGCATTACCTTCCATTTTTTCCCCCTCTTCATCTAATAATAAAGCAGGAAATTCATCTTCAACAAATGGCTTAAAACGTTTTTTTAACTCAACAACCAGTGGCACAGTATCGATGGCTTGTTGTAAGCCTTCAAAAACAAACTCATCTATGCGGTCTAGAAGTGGGCTTTGCCAATAACTTTTTTGCGTACGGTAACTATTGACAATAATAAGTTTATTGACACCAAGAGACGTCATATCCATGATCAGTCTACGCAGTACTTTTGGCCGGGGTAAAGCAAGTACAACGGTTAGATCAAGTTTCGCTGGTGGTTTTTTATCGAGTATCACATCTCTAAGAAGTACTTCATTGTGAGTGATCCCGGCAATAGTCGCCTTGCCTATGTTCCCACCCATTTCTCCAATGCTTAGACTATCGCCTACCTTAGATTTTAGTACCTCTTTAATATGCTTGACTTGCTGTTCGTCGCTAATGCTTTTGGCATTTTTGGGTAATAAAATACAGTTCAAAATAGATACCTCATTTTACAGGTCAAAAGAGAGATTGGCAAATGCGCCTTCTACACTTAGTGCACTCTTGTATCGGGAAGAGAGTACTCTTACATTTTTTGTCTCTAGGTCACATATTGCAATGCGGAAACTCATACCCATTTGCGGCTCGACGATACAGATGATCTTCCCCTCATATTCTCGTGTAGAGTGGATGATACCCTGCAGTTTTGGAAAAAAGTATTTAGGGTAACTCAACGGTGTAATCTCAACGATCTTGATCTGCTCACTTTTTTCAAGGGTATCGAGTATACACTGTGCATCTTCTCTACTCTCAAACTGCACACACCAATCATCAAAAACTTTATTGAAATTCTTTAGATCTTCATCTAAAAAACCACCGACAATTGATTGTAAAGCAAAAATTTCCATTTGTATTATCCTATTATTAGAGCAACTCTTTATTATCTTATCTCCGGTGTCTCTATATCTTCCCTTAAACTCGCATAACCACGCCCTACCCTTGCAATGGTCAAAAAATTTAAATTGATCTTCTCTTTGTCTGTGATGATCTTGTCATCAATGTACATCTTCTTTATTTCCAAAATGAGAGGAATGGTTTTGGAACCCTTTAGGTCTACTTCTTGCAGGTATTCACAAAAGAATGCCACTTTAATACCTTTTGGCACAGGAGGAAAGTCTGCCAATACTGCTTCCATTTCTATGTCAAAGGTCTCCACTTCACTCACAGTACTTTCTAAAGGTTTAGAGCTAAAATGCATCGCTTCAAAATGCGCTTCATCTACGATGCATACCACACACTTTTTAGACTCCCTTATATTACGCAGGGTATCTTTTGGCATCCCGTCAGGACGATGCCCTATAGATACGATGAGTGTTGCAGGTTCAGAGCTTAGCGGGGTAAAGTAAGAGAAAGGAGCGATGTTCAGTACTTCACCTTCTGTGACTATCCAGGCGATGGGTCTAGGTATGACAGATTTTGCCATGAGTTGATAGCGTTGTGCAGGTACCTGTTTTTCAAATTCTATGAGCATTTCTATCCTTTATGGCTGTA
>DQVY01000017.1 GCA_015661535.1 Sulfurovum sp.
GTGACTCAGGCCAAAGGTTCTATAGCTGAAGCCAAAGAGCCTTTACTTAATGGTGAGTTGGAATTTTTCTCTTATCATTTACAAGAAGCGGTGAAGGCTATCTCTTCGATCTCCAAACCGTATGACAGTGAAGAGATACTGGACAAAATGTTCGGTGAATTTTGTTTAGGAAAGTAAGATGACATTTGTAGATACACTGAAAGAGTTGGAAAATATTGAACTTTATCTCTTTACCGTGCTGCTTGTATTTACCGTATGGTTCATCCGTAATACGATCAAGTATTACAAAGGTGAAAAACGTAATGTAAAACATTTACACCGTTTTGCCAAAGAGGGTGAAGTGGAAGCACAGCATCATCTTGCCAAACGTTACCATAAAGGCGATATGGTCAAAAAGTCCACACAAAGGGCTGCTTTTTGGTATCAGAAGGCTTCTTTCTCCGGCGATGATGATGCCAAAGAATATTTGGATACTATGTTGAAAAAGAAGAATGCTAATCAAGGTTAGTGTATACTGTCGTAATTATTTTCAAGGAATGTAAATGTATAAAAAAACTCTTTTGTTATTCACTCTGCTGCTTACTATGTTTGTTGTCACAGCCTGTGTAGAACCAGATGTACCCTTAGATAGAACGCATACGAAAACCTGGACGGATCAAGGTAGTGAAGAAGATATAGATATGTCTGATCTTGATGAGAATCTTACAGAGTCTGAAACCATGATCACCGAAGATGAAGAAAGCAACAAAGTAGAAAGAATTGCTTTCCCAGCTTCGGAGTATTACCGTTTGGCACGTACAGGAAAAGGGACGGTCAAAGGGACGATCTACTTGGATGACGGCTACGGAAAACGCATCGTCGGGGCAAACACCAGACTCTATTTAAACCCGGTAACATCGTACTCTAAACAGTGGTACAATGAGAGTTATTTGGGCGGTAACAAGATGACCAAAGCAGACTCAAGACTGTTTAACTACTTGAAATTCACTGCCTCGGACAGCAATGGTAAATTTGCATTTTATGGGGTACCTTCCGGAAGTTATTACCTTATAGGTACGGTAAAATGTGGCGAAGAGTGCGGGTATGATACGGGTAAAAGTATTCGTATAGCAAGACAGGTGACTGTCCAGGGAAATCAAGTCTTAGAGAAAGACTTGACAAGAATGTTGAACTAAAAAGAGCCACTTTCAAATTCCCAATAAACAGATTACATTTAAGGTTTAAGAAAGTTTAAAAGAGGCTCATTCAAGCCGGATTTTCCGATGATTTAAGAAAAATAGCTTTACAGCAAACACTTTCACCTTGATACTGAAGTGATTTTGCTATAATAGAACCCTATTTATAGAGGGGGAGAAAGGTGAACATAAAAGTACTTTTACTCTCAAAATGTCATACTGATGACATATCTTTTCTGTGTAATACTATGAATTTATTTAGGGTGGGGAATATTATATGAGTTATAAGATAGCAGTCATAGGATTAGGATACGTAGGTTTGCCTTTGGCACATGCGTTTAGTGAGAAATACAAAGTAGTTGGCTTTGACATTGCACAATGGCGTATCGATGAACTTAACTCGGGTGTGGACCGGACACTTGAGCTGAATGAATCGCAAGTTAAAGAAGCTTTAGCCAATGGTATGAAGTTTACTAAAGACCTTGAAGAGATAGCGGATTGTAATGTGTACATCGTGACTGTTCCTACACCTATAGATAAACATAAAAAACCTGACCTTACACCGCTTATTAAAGCCAGTGAGTCCATTGGTAAAGTACTTAAAAAAGATGATATTGTCATCTATGAATCTACTGTATACCCAGGGGCTACAGAAGAAGAGTGTGTTCCTGTGCTTGAAAAGTTATCTGGGCTTGTCTTTAATGAAGACTTCTTTTGTGGATATAGTCCTGAACGGATCAATCCAGGCGACAAAGAACATACAGTGACAAAGATTTTAAAAGTGACTGCCGGTTCTACGCCTGAAATCGGGTTAAAGGTTGATGCACTTTATGCAAGTATTATCACTGCTGGAACACATTTGGCTCCTTCTATCGAAGTAGCAGAAGCTGCGAAGGTTATCGAAAACTCTCAACGTGACATTAACATCGCTTTTGTGAATGAACTTGCGATCATTTTCAACAAACTTGACATCGACACTGAAGCAGTACTTGAAGCAGCAGGGACAAAATGGAACTTCTTACCTTTCCGTCCAGGTCTTGTAGGGGGGCATTGTATAGGTGTGGATCCTTATTATCTGACACATAAAGCACAAGAAGTAGGATACAACCCAGAAATCATTCTTGCAGGTCGTCGTCTCAATGACAACATGGGTATGTATGTGGCAAACCAGGTACTTAAACTTATGATCAAAAAGGAACATAAGATTGCCAGTGCAAAAGTGCTTGTCCTCGGGATTACTTTTAAAGAGAACTGTCCTGACATTCGTAATTCTCGTGTTATTGACGTCATTCAAGAGCTTCAAGATTTTGGAACTGATGTTGAAATCTATGACCCCTGGGCAGACAGTGTTGAAGTAAAACGTGAATATGGATTAGATCTTATCGATTCACTAAATTCAACATATGATGCAGTGGTTCTAGCGGTTGCTCACGATAAGTTTGATGGACTTGATATCGAAAAACTTAAAAATGGAAATGATACCGTTGTGTATGACATTAAATCAAAACTTGAAAAAAGTGACGGGAAGCTTTAATGACAGCTTTTGAACAACTGTTAGAGCGTTTTAAAACAGAACAAAAAACATGGTTAGTTACAGGTAATGCAGGTTTCATCGGTTCTAACCTATCAGAGTTTTTACTTTCACACAAGCAAAAGGTTGTTGGGTTAGACAACTTTTCTACAGGCTATCAACATAACATTGATGACATTTTGGCATCAGTGGGTGAAGAGGCTGCGAAGAACTTAACGTTTATAGAGGGCAATACTTGGGACATAGACACTTGTAAAAAAGCATGTGAGGGTGTAGACATTGTCTTACATCAGGCTGCTCTTGGTTCAGTTCCTCGTTCTATCGCTGACCCTATCACTTCTAACCGTTCTAACATCACTGGCTTTCTTAACATGCTAACAGCAGCAAAAGATGCAGGCATTAAACGTTTTGTCTATGCCAGTTCATCTTCTGTGTATGGTGACTCTGCGGAGCTTCCTAAAGTAGAGGAACGTACGGGAAATTTATTATCTCCTTATGCAGTCATGAAGATGACAAACGAACTTTATGCAGGTGTATTCAAACGTACCTACGACATGGAAACACTTGGTTTACGCTATTTTAACGTCTTTGGAAGAAGACAAGACCCAGACGGTGCCTACGCAGCAGTTATCCCTAAGTGGGTAGGTTCTCTTCTTGAAGGTGAAGATGTCTACATCAACGGTGACGGAGAAACAAGCCGTGACTTCACTTACATAGACAACGTCATACAGATGAACCTTCTTGCAGGAACTACAGAGAACACAGAAGCCTTCGGAGAAGCTTTCAACGTAGCAGTAGGTGGAAGAAACACGCTCAATGAACTTTATGCTCTTATAAACAAAGAGTTAGACATTCATATGGACTCTTTTACTAAAAAAGAAGCTATTTACCGTGACTTCAGAGCAGGTGACATTCGTCATTCCAATGCAAACATTTCAAAGGCACAAAACTTTGTAGGTTATGCTCCAACTCATGATATTTATCAGGGGATGGAAGAGGCTATAGAGTGGTATATTGAGAGTATAGGAACCAAATAACTAAGCCATGAATAATTTAACTGATCAAACCCAAGTTCCTAGACTCTTAATTATGAATGGAATGCTTTCATGAAAATAGAAAACAATATCATAGTTTATGACGATGGAGAGATTGAATTAGAGATTTCTATGAAGAATGAGACTATTTGGTTAAGTCAAAAACAGATAGCAGAACTTTTTGAAGTTACTATACCTAACATCAATATGCATATAAAAGCTATTTTTAAAGAAAAAGAACTTGAAAAATATGCAACTATTCAGAAATTCTTAATAGTTCAAAAAGAGGGGAACAGAGAAGTTTCAAGAAATGTCGAACATTATAATTTGGATATGATTTTATCTGTTGGGTATAGAGTAAACTCAAATAAAGCAACAAAATTTAGACAATGGGCAACAAAGGTATTAACGCAATATATACATTCTGGCTACGCTATAAATAGCGAAAAGATAACGAATGAACGATTTAAAGAGTTAGAACTCGATGTTAGTGTTTTAAAGCAAAAAGTCAACAAGATAGATAGTCTTGTTATAGATAATACATTGGACACAAAGCAAGGTGTCTTTTTTAACGGTCAAATCTTTGATGCCTATGTTTTTATGTCGGGGCTTATCAAAGAAGCGAAAAATTCCATTACGCTCATAGACAATTACATCGATGAGACTACACTGGTACATCTTAGTTCCAAATCGGCAAAAGATGTAAAGATAGTTATACTTACAAAGCGTATTGGCAAGGCAACAAAACTAGACCTAAAAAAGCACTCTGAACAATATGGCAACATTGAAGTGAAAGAGTTACAGCATTCACATGATAGATTTTTACTCATCGATGAAAAGATCTATCATTTGGGTGCTTCATTGAAAGACTTAGGTAAAAAATGGTTTGCATTTTCCTTAATTGAAGAGGATGTGTTTGAATTGAAAAAGAGAGTGAGTGAGGTGCTAGATGGTAAATAAGTTATTGTTATCACCTGACCCCGTATTCCTGCCGTATTCCCAAAATAATTTTTAATGGGTAGATCAATTTGAATGATTTAAAAGCACAAGGAACTAAAGCCTTTATCTGGGATTTTACAGGTAGATTAGTATCACATGGAATGACATTTTTTGTTTCTATTATTTTAGCACGTCTTTTAGAGCCTTCTGATTTTGGTTTTGTTGCAATGGTTATAGTAATCATTGTAATTGTTGGGGCTTTCAGTGAGGGAGGGTTATCGGTGGCATTAGTTCAAAAACGCAGAATACTCCCCATACATTATTCTTCAGTTTTTTATTTCAATATTATAACTAGTGTTCTATTGACATTACTTCTCTTTTTGTCGGCTCCTTGGATTGCATATTTTTATAATAACCAGGCATTGATTCCGTTAGTGAAAGTGATTTCATTCTCATTTATTATTGGAGCATTTAGTATAGTCCAAAGAGCTAAACTTCAGAAAGAACTTAATTATGCATTATTGACTAAGATAACTTTAATAGCTGTATTTTTCGGTGGAGTGGTTGGAGTGTCACTGGCACTTTATGGTGCCGGTGTTTGGAGTCTTGTGGCATTGGAGTTAACACAGGGGATTGTATATACTATTGTTGTATGGTCTGTAGCTCAATGGAAGCCATCATGGCAATTTTCACTAAAAGCATTGATGGAGCTTTGGGCATTTGGATTTAGAATGTTTCTATCAGGCTTTTTAACTAAAATTTTTATGCAGCTTGATACTATTATTATTGGGAAGCTTTTTGCCCCTGCTACGCTTGGATTTTTTAACAGAGCAAAAGCACTCGATCAAATGGTGATAAATTATTCTTCTGGAAGTTTAACGGCAGTGCTTTTCCCTGTCCTGAGTAAGGTACAAAATGATCTTCAACGTTTTCAAAATATTATTATCAAATCCTTGGGGGTAATAGTTTTTATTGTCTTTTTGCTTTTAGGTGGACTTTATCTTGTTTCTCATGAACTTATTATGTTACTGTTTGGTGAAAAATGGTTACAATCTGTAGATTATTTTAAAATTCTGGTTTTAGGTAGCTTTGGGTTCCCTATAAGAGCACTACTGAACAATGTTTTAACCAGTCGGGGAAATTCTAAAGCTTTTTTAAGACTGGAAATATATACTAAAGTCATTCTTTCAGTTAACTTTGTTGTTTTGTACCTATGGGGGATCAATGCCTTTTTGTATGGATTGGTAGTTGTAGCTTTTTTAAATACTTTGATAACTATCTTGTTTGCTTCGAGTGAGATAAAATTACCATTTTTGTTATTTGTAAAGCCAATTTTTTTACAAATGGGCATTACAATTATTACAGTAGTTTCAACAATACTTGTGACACAAGATATGGAGAAAATAAATATTATTATGCTGATGATAAAAGGGAGTATATTTACTTTCTTCTATGTTTCATTGAACTACTTCATGAAAACAAGTTCGTTTAATTATTTCTTAGAACAGATAATTCCTATGATAAATAAAAAGTTTAGAAATCAATCAAATAATTAAACTATAAAAAATGAAAACAAAGGATTTTAAATGCCACGTGTATCTATTTTAACCCCCTCTTGGAATCGGGCGGATTTTCTTCCTAAGGTTCATGCAGCCTTGGTTGCTCAAACATTTCAAGATTTTGAGTGGATAGTTGTTGATGATGGCTCAGAGGATGATACTCAAACAGTTATGCAGGAATTGATGGAAAAATCAACTTTTCCTGTTACTTTTGCAAGCTACAGTAAACGGGTTGGTAAATGTCGTGCCGATAATACACTTTTAGATTTAGCTAAAGTAGAGTATGTGTTATGGTGTGATTCTGATGATATTTTGGTTCCAAATGCTATAGAAAAGATGCTTAGTGTCTGGGACGGGATGACCATACAAGATAAAAGGGAATATATTGCAGTAATTTCACTTTGTAAAGATCCAGGAGGAGAGATACAGAGTATAGGATCTGAAAATTTTGCACCGTTTTCAAGTAGCTGGTCTGATCTTTCAAAAGTACATAAAATGTCTGGAGATATGTGTATTATGGTAAACCGTACTATTGTAAGGAATACTCGTTCTTTAGAAGTTGATTTAGTAATGTCTGAGTCAGGGTTTTGGAAACAGTTCATGGGAAGAAATGTTGTGTGTATCTCTGAAGCACTGAAAATAATGACAAGAACTACCGATAATCGCATTAGTGGTTCTTCGAAAATGGAGTACTGTCGGGGGAAAGCACATGCTATTTTATTGGCGGATAAAGATGAATACTTCATCATGCCATTAAAAGGACAAGTGAAGACAGCATCAAAGCTGATACGTTATGCAATTCATGGAGATTTGGATATCGGTACAATCAAGACAGATTTTGGCAAAGCTTCCAAAAAATTGTCCTTTCGGATTGGGTCAATATTGGGTTATTCACTTGCTCTAAAAGATAGACTAAAAAAACGTGTTTATAAATCACACATAATTTTTGAGGAAGGTCTTGATGCAGAAGTTACAATTTTTCGAAATCAGCTAGCTTTAGATACTATGAAAAACAGGTAGCAGTATGGTAGACGATATAATTGTTATGACTGTATTATGAGTAGTTTGATGAAAATGTCTAGGATTATTTACAATATTAAAAGAAAAAGGGTAAAAAATAGAACAGTATAATACTAAAGAATTAAAATATTTTTCTAACGAAAGAGTTGATTTAATAAAATATATACCAAAAATAAAAGATCAAAAAATATTAGAAATTGGTGCTGGAACATGTAATACATTATTGGCATTAAAAAAGAATGGGTTTGCTGACTTTGTTGTCGGTGTTGAATTGATGGTAATAGAAAATAGTAATCAGAATAATCCAAGTATTGATGATGTTATCATAGGAAATATTGAAAAAATAATCTTAAAATATAATAATTTTTTTGATGTAATCATTTTAGGTGATGTACTTGAACATTTGATTGATCCATGGACGACTTTAAAGAAACTTAAATTGTATTTAAAAGATGATGGAATTATAGTTGCAAGCATACCAAATTTTTTATATTATACAAATTTAAGAACAATTCTTTTAGATGCTGATTTTAAATATGAAGACAGTGGGATCTTAGATAAAACGCACCTTCGCTTTTTTACGAAAAAAAATATTATTAATCTATTCCAAGAAAATTCAATGAAAGTAACATTGATAACGTCTAAGTTTGATGAAGAGAAAGGAAAAAAATACTTTTTATCTAAAATATTTAAAAGTTTACATAAGTTTTTTGTAACTCAGTATTATATAGTGGCTAGCAAGAAAGGAGATTAATTTATGATTATAGTTTTATGGGTAATTAGATGACAAGAGCCTGTATTTTTGCTCATTTTGATAAACATGATAGAGTTGATGAATATGTATATTATTATTTAAACGAATTACTAACAATCACAGATAAAATAGTACTTGTAACAGTTTCAGATATTTTAGTTGAAGATGTACAACGACTGAAATCATTAAATATAGAAGTCATTAAAAGAGAAAATCAAGGCTATGATTTTTATAGTTATAAAGTAGGCATAAAATCTTTGGATTTGGAACGATTTGATGAATTGATTATCTGCAATGATAGTATTTATGGTCCTTTTGTATCACTAGCAGAAGTATTTTCAAAAATGGAAAATAAAGAGTGCGATTTTTGGGGGATTACAGCAAGTAAAAGTATTGCCTATCATCTACAGAGTTATTTTTTCGTGTATCGAAATAATATACTGAAATCAGCTGAATTTCTAGATTTTTGGAACAATGTAGTTATTTTAGATGATAAAAGTGACATTGTCCGAGAATATGAAGTAGGTTTATCTCTGTTTTTGTTTGAAAAAGGTTTTACAAGTAGAGCTTACGTTGAAAACGTAAATTACGAAGTAAGTAAAAAAGATAATTCTTTTCGATTATTTAAACGACTTCTAAAAGCTCCCTATAAGATATTTAGAGTGCTGACTTCTCCATATCAATATTGGTCTGCTATTAAACGAAAAAATACTAATACATCACTTGTGTACTGGGATCAGTTACTGCTAAATAAAAAGATGCCATTTTTAAAAGTTTCTTTATTTACTAATAATCAAGATAGTAAAGAAAATTTAAATAAGTTTGAAGAAATTATAAAGTCGATTTCAAATTATCCAACAAGCTTAATTAAAAAACATTTAAAAAGAATTCTTTAGAACGGCGATCTAGAATATAAAATAAATATAGGAGAGTATAGAAATGAGGATATCAATTGCACTTGCTACTTATAATGGTGATACATACTTACAGGATCAACTAAATTCCTATATAGCTCAAGAAAGATTACCTGATGAAATGGTAGTGTGTGATGATGTCTCAAAAGATGAGACAGTGGCTATTTTAGAAGCATTTCAAAAAGTCGCACCCTTTGAAGTTCAGATCATTAAAAATGAAACCAACCTTGGCTACACCAAAAATTTTGAAAAAGCCTTGTCTTTATGTAGTGGAGATATCGTCTTCTTTAGCGATCAGGATGATGTTTGGCTTCCAAATAAAATAAGTACGATGGAAAAGGTTTTTAATGATAATCCAAATGTTTCAGTACTCATACATGATGGTGAACTCGTTGATGAAAATCTAAATTCAACAGGATTGACAAAACTTGGTCAGATCCTTTCCGGAGGATATACGGATGAAGGCTTTGTAACAGGTACACTAAGTGCTATTAGAAGAGACATACTCAATATAGTACTACCATTTCCAGATGGTATAGCCGGTGGACATGATGGCTGGGTGCATACAATCGCACGATTTGTCAAGAGAAGGATGGTTATTAGGGATGTATTGCAGAAACTTAGGAGGCATTCAAACAATACCTCAGAGTGGGTCGCAAGTTCTCTGAAAAAAATCAATAAAATAGATGTAGTTACCAGTAATATTTCCACGGCTGCTGCTAAATCATACCAAGATAGATTATTGTATAATGAAAGTTTACAAAAGAGATTTTCTCAACTTAAGTCCGGAGAAATAATTTGTGATTTTTGTGTTGATTTTGATTATATTGACCGAACATTAAAAGCAGAGTATAACTCACTTATAAAAAGAGAAGAATTGCTTTCTTATGGCTTTTTTGGTAGGAAAATGCAAGCAGTGTTAATGCTTGCTCAAGGAGACTATAGACATTTTAACGGTGTGAAAAGTTTTTTGCGTGATTTTTTGAGATGAAATTTAGGAAACTGTAAATGCAATATAAACTAAGTATTATCATCCCAGTATACAAGGTAGAAAAATATATAGAAGAGTGTTTGGATTCTATTTTCCCACAACTTCCTGATAATGTAGAAATAATACTCATTAATGACGGAACTCCAGATAGAAGTGTAGATATTATTAGATCAGAATATGCAGACTGGTTGGTAAAAGATCAAATAGTATTGATAGAGCAAGAAAATGCAGGACCAGGTGCTGCAAGAAATAGTGGTTTAGCAATTGTCCGTGGTGAGTATATTGGTTTCTTGGATAGTGATGATATTTTATTTGAACACTATTTTACTCTTGTTTTAGAAAGCATAAGTACTTACAGGACAGATATTATTGAGTTTGGATTTCAACGTTTTCATCTGATTTCTGATATAGCAAAAGAGGAGTATCAATTTCCCTATACATTTACTGGATTATATGAGATAGAAGAAGTAAGAAACGAGATTTTTTCTGCAGGTGTTTGGTTCCCTTCGACAAGAGTGTATAAAAAAGAGATCTTTGAGGAAGTTCGTTTTCCTGTGGGTGTGTTTTATGAAGATTTGATGACTATTCCGCATATTTATCTTCAGGATTTAAAAGTATATTTTATTGATCAGCCATTAATTGGATATCGATTCAATCCGAATAGTACAACCGCATTACATACTGAGGCGCATTTGAAAGATAAGTATCAATTTTATATTTCACTGATAGAGCTTGAAGATACAATACCCATTGAGATATTGAAAATAAGAACAGCTAGAGGCATGGCTTATTTTTACAATGAATTGAATGCTATGGATTTTCCGATCAATGATATTTTAGAAGATGTTAAAAAAATTAAAAAACAATGGGTTTTATTGAAAAGTCTTCAATTTCCAGACTTTCTTTTTTTTATATTACCGAAGCTATATATGAGGATAGATAGAATACGATTGAGAAGTAAAAAGGAAAAAATTTGAAAGTATCATTTTTTACAGCAAGATATTCACGCTCTGGTGTACCACTTGCACAGATACGTCTTGCAAATTTATTTTTAGAACGAGGGTATGAGGTAGACTTCATCGTGGGGTATGTTCCGAATGGTTTGACAATGCCTCATTTGGAAGGGATTAATACCATTATTTTTGATAAACCGCGGGTTATTACAATGTTCGGAACCATTATAAAGTATTTAAATGAGGTTAATCCAGATATTATCATCTCAGCGGAAGACCATCTGAATGCAGTTGTGCTTCTCTCGTCAATAGCCACACGTTCAAAGGCAAAAATATCTGTTTCATCAAGGGTTACACCATTTGATACATATTCAAATCAAATATTTACAAAACGATGGATCTTGAAACATTTTATGAATCTGGTGGAGCGTAGAGCAGATGCGCTTATTTGTGTTTCAAAAGATATGATCGAGCAGTATAAGACTATTTTTAAAAATTCAAGACATCAGTGTATATATAATGTGGTTAAAGATCGTCACTCAGAAGCACGAATAGCAGAGAGTGTTTATGAACCTTGGCTTACAGATAAAACATCTCCTGTCATAGTAAGTGCTGGAAGACTTGCTCCGGAAAAAGGCTATCCTGATCTCATCATGGCAGTAAAAGAGTTGTCTAAAACAGAAGATATTAAACTCATTATGCTTGGAGAAGGACCCGTGAGAGGAGAGATAGAAGAGCTCATAAAAAAAGAAGGTCTTACATCTATAGTTAAACTTTTAGGATTTCAGAATAATCCTCTTAAATACTATAGTAAAGCTGATGTATTTGTGCTCTCTTCTTATGTGGAAGGACTACCTAATGTTTTAGTAGAAGCTATGATGTGTGGTTGTACACCTGTGTCTACAGATTGCCCGACTGGTCCAAGGGAAGTTCTACAAAATGAAAAGTATGGTTATCTTGTTCCGGTACATGATCCTAAAGCTATGGCTGCAGGAATCAAGAAAGCATTAGAAAACCCTATCGCCCCTGAGCGTTTGGCTGAGGGAGTGAAAGCATTTACGGAAGATGAAGTTTTTAGTCAATATGAGAAAGTGTTTGGACTGTGAAGAAGATAGCCATCATTACCCCATTTCTTGCAAATGGTGGTTTGGAGAAAGTTGCCATTGTTGGAGCAGAGGAGCTAAGTAAAACCTTTGATGTAACACTCATAGTAATGGATTCTTTTCATATAGATTACCCTTACAATGGTAAGATGATAGATCTGGAAGTTTCGTTGATGGACAGAGGGATATTTAAACGTCTTACTAACATCTTGATGTCTACAATAAAGTTGAGGAAGCTGAAAAAAGAGCATGATTTTGATCTTGTCATAAGCCATGGAGAGTTGGCTAATTTGCCAAATGTTTTTTCCGGTGGTAAGTATAACATTCTCGCTATCCATGAAAACCGTTTTGCTGCGTTGAAAGATCTACAGGGAAAATTTGTCAATAGAGTGATTAAATATATTTATTCTGCTAAAAGTGTATCTAAAGTCGTGACTGTATCAAAAGGTATTCGTGAAAGTTTCATGGAGAATCTTAGAATGGATCCAGATACCATTATGACTATATATAATCCTTATAATATAGATGAGATAAAAATACTTTCCAATGAAGAGCTTGGAGAATTTAGCTCTCTGTTTGAATCTCAAGTACTCTCCATTACAGGTAGACTGACGATGCAAAAAGGACTGTGGTATTTACTTCGTATATTTAAAGAGTTATTAAAAAATAATTCTGACTTAAAGCTTATGATCTTGGGTGATGGGGAGATGAAAGAAGAGCTTATTGAACTATCAGAAAAATTGGGACTTAAAACATATACTGTATGGTCAGAAAAAGAGTTTGATGACAGTTTTTATGTCTACTTCATGGGGTTTCAAAAAAATCCGTTTAAGTTTGTAAAAGCATCGAGACTATTTGCTATGACTTCATTATGGGAAGGTTTTGGTAATACCATAGTAGAAGCGATGGCTTGTGGTACTCCTGTGATCTCAACAGATTGTAAATCTGGCCCGGGGGAGATCATCTACCCTGAACTAGAAAAAGGTAACACAGTAAAGGAGCCAATTTATGATGGCTTTGGGGTACTTATGCCTATTTTTAAAAGTGAGTTTGTTGGGGCAGATGAGGTACTAGATGAAAAAGAACTTTTATGGGTTGAGACTTTAGAGCATTTACTCAAAGATAATGAGAAGTTGTTTCACTATAGTAAAGCTGGACTTAGTAGAGCTGAAGACTTTCGTCTTGAAAAGATCATGGCAGAGTGGAAGAGTTTGATAGATAGTAGTTTAGACTCTTCAGACAAGGAAAGTAAATGCTAACGTACTGGTTAATGTTTTTGGTTCCAGCAAGTATGGCTTTGTTCTCAGGACAAAAACGTAGAGCTACTCTCATGCCATTTCTTTTAGTAGGGTTCTTTTTTGCATTACTGATAGGTCTTCGTTTTCAAGTAGGCGGCGATTGGGACAGTTATCTTCGTCATTATAATTATGTGATAGGTCTTTCTTTCATTGATGCATTAAAAGTAAGTAAGGATTATGGACATCAGGCACTCAATTGGTTGATGGTTCAATGGGATATGGAAGTCTATGGGGTCAATATGGTTTACGGAACTGTATTTATGATAGGGTTAATCAAACTCAGTCGAGATCAGGTGTACCCATGGATAGCTATGGCAGCAGCAGTACCCTATATGGTCATTGTGGTCGCTATGGGGTATTCCCGGCAGGGGATGGCTTTGGGTATATTTATGTGGGCTATCACCTACCTTCGTAAAGGAAATCTCAAGACGTATGTTGTGATGATACTCATTGCAGCACTCTTCCACAAAACAGCCATTATCCTGCTTCCTTTGGGAATGTTCCTTTATGGTAAGGGAATGATCTTACGTATCTTGATGATCATACCGATCATCATAGGCGCATGGAGTCTTTTCGTTGCAGAGGCACAGTCTAACCTTGTGTATCAATATATAGATAACGATATGCAGTCATCTGGTGCAATGATCCGTGTTTTTATGAATTTTTTACCAAGTGTATTGTTTTTAATGTACAGAAAAGAGTGGAAGAAAAATTATGATGATTATGCTTTTTGGTATTGGGTCTCTATAGGGTCTATAGCAGCGATGGGACTGGTTGGTGTTGCTTCAACAGCAGTGGATAGAATGGCACTTTACTTTATACCTATCCAGTTGGTAGTCTATGCACGTTTACCTTACCTTGCAAGAAACAAGGTCTCCCCCGGGATAATGAAAGTGATGATAGTTCTTGGCTATACAGCTGTACTGTTTGTCTGGTTAAATTATGGTACGTATGCTAAATACTGGGTTCCTTATGGGAATATACTTTTTATGGATCTGATTTGATCATCATGTTGTGATGAAGCATTCAGCGTGAAGAGGTCAGTGTTCAGGAAGAGCTATGGGTTATTTAGATTATGATATAATTGATCAATAAAATTTAAAAAGGATTTACTATGCAAGCAGTGGAATTTGATGCAGATATTAAAAATGGGATAGTGTATATTCCGAAAGAGTATGAGGAACTAAGGCGAAAAAAAGTGCCATATTTGTGGTAATGTATGGTGATTCACAAAAAGTAAAGTATAGTCGTGAGGACATGCAAAGAATGGATAGTGTAGATATGTCTAAAATGAGATTTGACAGAGAAGAGATACATGAAAGATAAGATTTTTATTGATACAAATATATTGCTTTATCTGTATGATGTAGATAATAAAAAAAGAGAAAAGCAAAAGAAATCTTAAAATCAAACCATTGTATTGGTACACAGGTTTTAAATGAATTTTCAAATGTAAGTATAAAAAAATTATTGAAAAAACAACAGTTTTTGTTTTTACTGAAGAGACTATCCTGTTGGCAATTAAAATTCAGGATAAATACAAATCTCAATACTACGATTCGCTTATTATAGCAACTGCTCTAGAGAATGGTTGTAGTGTGCTATATAGCGAAGACATGTAGTATAGTCAGATTATAGAGAATAAACTGACTATCATAAATGTATTTAAATAGTTGAAAGAGATAATATGTGTGGAATAGTAGGTTTCATAGGAAAAGAACGGAAAGATAATACTGTAGAAAAGATGCTAACTGTGCAGGCTTACCGTGGTCCTGATGACAGGGGTGTTTTTGTTGAGAAGATCAATAATGTTTATGTACATCTTGGACATAACCGTCTTTCCATTCAGGACCTTTCTTCTCATGGACATCAACCCTTTATCTCTGACTGTAGAGAGTACATCATCGTCTTTAACGGTGAGGTCTATAATTTTAAAACCATTCGTGAAGAGTTGGAGAAATTAGGCTACAAATTTGTTTCTGAATCTGACACAGAAGTGATACTCTATGCCTATAAAGCATGGGGGATGGAATGTCTGGAAAAGTTCATCGGGATGTTTGCCTTTAGTATCTTAGATAAAAAGTTGAACAAAATGTTCCTTGTGCGAGACAGAGCGGGGGTGAAACCACTGTACTACTATGCCAATGGAAGTGAATTTATATTTTCTTCTGAACTCAAATCTTTTCATGAACATCCGGCATTTAAAAAAGAACTAAACAAAGAAGTCTTGCCTTACTATTTTCAGTTTGGATATATTCCTTCAGCGTATACTATTTTTAAACATACCCATAAACTAGAATCTGGTCATTATCTAGAATTTGATATTCAACATTTAACATTTGAAATTACTAAGTATTGGTCTGTTGATGAACACTATGTTGCTGAGAAGTTTGATAAAAGTGAAACAGAGATACTTGATGACCTTGAAACACTTTTAACAGATGCTGTAGAACAACGTATGGTTTCGGATGTGCCTGTGGGAGTCTTTTTGAGTGGAGGGTATGACTCATCTTTAGTGACCGCTTTACTTTCGAAGAACAGAGATAGAAAGCTCCATACTTACACTATAGGATTTCAAGATAAAAAGTACAACGAAGCAGAACATGCTAAAAGCATAGCCAAGCATTTTGCTACGGAGCATACAGAGCATTATGTCTCCAAAAAAGAGATGCTGGAGAAAGTAGAAACACTACCTTTTTACTACGATGAACCTTTTGGGGACTCTTCAGCAATCCCTACGATGATAGTCTCTGAGTTAGCCAAAAAAGATGTGACCGTTGCTCTTTCTGCCGATGGAGGGGATGAGGCATTTTGTGGGTACAGTAAATACTTTTTTCTTCAAAAATTTTCAAATATATTTTCTTCAAGTTTTAAAAAGAGTATGCTGAAAACAGCACTTAACAGTTTCTCTAAAAATAGTATAGAGAGCGTTAACAATATACTGCCAAAAAACTTGAAGCAGGCGAATATACGTGATAAATACAGTAAATTTAAACGTGCTGTCAATGCTGACTCTTTGGGAGATATGTTTCTTCAGGCTTCTTCTTATGTGGACAGTAAAGAGGTAGAGAGATTTTTAAAAGTGATGAAAGATCAGGAACTTTACAGGAATTTTTCCATGAGTGAACAAAAAGCATTTATGGATGAGATGATGCGTGTGGACTATAAGACGTTTATGGTAGACGATGTACTTACTAAAGTAGACCGTGCAACGATGTCTGTGAGTTTGGAAGGGCGAGAGCCTCTGCTTGATCACCGCATCGTTGAGTACATGGCAAGAGTACCTGTGTCTATGAAATATAAAAACAATCAGGGTAAATACCTGGCACGTCAGATACTCTACAAGCACATACCTCAAGCAATGATAGACAAACCCAAAGCAGGGTTCCAGATACCTTTGCAGGAATGGCTTGAGAGTGACTTGCGACATTTGGTAGAGAAGTATCTGGATTCTTCGAGAATGGATGATGAGATATTTGATCTTGAAGAGATAGAACGCATTAAGAAAGAGTTGTTTTTAGGGAATCCTACCAATGTGAGTAAGGTGTGGTTCATCATCATGTATGAGATGTGGAAAGAGAAGTGGTTTTAGTCACTTCTCAACAAGTGTAGGTTTGTGCCCCGCCAAACGTTTTGATCTTAGTTGTTATGCAATGAAAATACAACATTGCAATGCACTTGAACTGAGCCTTGACGTTTGGTAGGACCAAACCTACCGGATTTGTAATTACAGTGTTGACAAATAGCATCAAAAAGACTACTATATTAGATACTTAAAAGGATACTAAATGCAACCGATTTTATCAAATTATACGGCAAGTATTACAGAA
>DQVY01000018.1 GCA_015661535.1 Sulfurovum sp.
CAAGAATAGATACAGGTGCTAAAACAACTTCTATTGATGCAAGAAATATCATTCCTTTTGAAAGGGATGGTAAAAAATGGGTTAAATTTACTGTATATGACGATGAAAAGGAGTATCCGGTAGAAAGACCTGTTTATGATACAGTCTTGATCAAACGTCATGGGGTTGAAGCTGAAAAGCGTTACATGATAAAAATACGTGTTACTGCTGATAAAGTCTCCCAATTGATACCGGTATCATTGACAGACAGAAGCACTTATGAATTCCCTATTCTTATTGGCAGGAATTTTTTAAAAGATTATTTTATTGTTGATGTTTCAAAAAATGATCTGTTACTGAAAAGAAAAGATAAGCAAAAATGATCTCTAAAAAATACCATACGATTATCATAGCTTCGTTAGTAGCTTCAATAGGTCTTTTCCTTGTCTATTATAAAGTTGCAGTTCTTGGGATGCCATTTATGCCGGATGAGACAAAACCAGTTTATAGAATAGAAGCGAAAATTACATTTGAGGGGAAAAATAAACCGGTACATGTTTCCATGGCATTGCCAAAAGAACAAGAAGGTATTCAGATCATTTCTGAAGATGCCTCTTCATCCGGATATGGATTTACTAAAGCCAGCACATCCAACGGGCTTAGAGCAGAATGGGCCAAACGAAGGGTCATTGGTCCTCAAACACTCTATTATACCTTTGAACTTGTGCTGAGAGAAGGTTTTGAAGTAAAAAACATTCAAGACAAAAAACAGCTCTCTCAGGAAAAAGAGTTACTTCTAGACATACCTGTAGGATTACAAAGTGCTGCAAAAAATTTATTGAAAGATGTAAGATGGCGTTCTTCTGACCCTCATTCATTTACAGCACAGTTAATTCGTGATTTTTCCGATAAAGACCCCTCGCAGGCTGTAAAAATATTATTGGCTAAAAGCAATATATCAAAACAAGACATGCTTTACCACATGTTGCGTTATGAAGGACTCACTGTTAGAAAACTAAATGGTTTTTTTCTTGATGATACCCATAGGAATTTTCATCTGATCCCTTTGTTGGAAGTTCTGCATAAAAATAAATGGCAACGCTATGATCTGGAAACTGGAAAGATAGAAAAAAATAAAAAGTTCTTTGTTTGGAGAGAAGGAGGCAGTTCTATTCTTGATGTGATAGGTGCAAAAAAATCAAAAATAACCTTTTCTGTCAATAAACGTGAAGTGCCCAGCAGATACTTGATCGATAACAAGAATATCGTGAAAAATAGTGCTATTTTGGACTTTTCGCTTTTCACATTGCCCGTTTCTGAACAAAATGCCTTTAGACATATGCTGTTGGTACCTTTTGGTGCATTGATGGTTGTCTTTTTAAGGGTTTTTATAGGCATACGAACCTCTGGAACATTTATGCCTATTTTGATCGCATTGGCTTTTATGGAGACTACCCTGGTCACCGGGCTGATCATGTTTGTGTTGATCGTGAGTATCGGCCTGGTGATAAGAAGTTATCTGAGTACACTCAATTTACTCTTGGTTGCCAGGATCTCTGCCGTGGTAATTGTGGTCATTACTATTATGTCTTTTATGAGTATTCTAAGTTTTAAACTGGGGATAGAAGAGGCGATGACGATTACCTTTTTCCCTATGATCATTTTAGCCTGGACGATAGAAAGAATGTCCATTCTATGGGAAGAAGAAGGTGCCAAAGAGGTATTGATACAAGGTGGAGGCTCGTTATTTGTAGCTGTTTGTGCTTATTTTGTCATGAGCAATCCCTTAATAGGACATATCACGTTTAATTTTCCCGAAGTACTTTTTGTTCTTTTAGGCGTGATCATATTGATGGGCCGTTATAGTGGGTACAGACTTACTGAACTGCTTCGTTTTAAGTCATTGGCAGAGTAAATATGTTTTTTGCAAATCCTTTTAAACTTAAAAAACGAGGTGTTCTTGGCATGAATAAACGTAATGTGTATTGCATTGGAGAACATAATAGCCGTAAACAGTATCCTATGGTAGACAATAAACTGAAAACCAAAGTAGTGGCGCATAAAGAAAATATTGCCGTGCCTAAATTATTGGGTACTGTGCGTATGCAGTCAGATGTTAGAAATATAGAAAAAATATTAGAGGGGCTGAATGGCTTTGTTATTAAGCCTGCACAGGGAAGTGGAGGTAAAGGAATTTTAGTCATAGTCGACAGAAAAGATGATTCCTTTTTTAAACCCAGTGGAGAGCATGTGACCTTTAGAGATATTCGCCAGCATATTTCAAATATACTTAGTGGTTTATACTCCTTAGGCGGGAAACCGGATGTTGCTATGATAGAACAACTGGTTCAGTTTGACCCTATCTTTGAAAAGTACAGTTTTGAAGGGGTACCGGACATACGTATTATTTTGTATAAGGGATTCCCTGCGATGGCAATGTTGCGTTGTTCAACCAAAGAGAGTGACGGAAAAGCAAACCTGCATCAAGGTGCTGTAGGCGTAGGGATAGATATGGCTACAGGCAAGGCCCTTTATGCGGTACAACACGATCATCCTATAGATAAACATCCAGATACAGGATATGATTTTTCTGCGCTGCAGATACCCCATTGGAAAGAGATGTTAAGACTTTCTGCACGTTGTTATGAGATGACACATTTAGGGTATCTGGGGGTTGATATAGTGATCGACAAACATTTGGGACCATTGATCCTTGAACTTAATGCAAGACCGGGATTGGCTATACAGATAGCCAATAAAACAGGTATATTGACACGTTTCGATATGATAGACAATGCGACATTGAATCAGTCAGTAGATGAACGGGTAGCGTATAGTATCAGATGTTTTGGAAATACTGACCCTGAGAAGACCAGTAACATAAAGTGAATATAAAGCTATTAATCTATTTTAGATATGATTCTTTAACTGAAATTTAGGATATTGAATGGATTTTTCGTCGTTAGAGACCTGGGGGTATTTGGCAGTAGCTTTTTTTGCATTTGGCGGGTCGTTGTTCATTGTGGCAGCAGCAGGTGTTTTTTCTTTTATGGGGAAAATGGATCTGACCACTGCTTTGGCTATAGCAACAGTTTCAAATTATTTGGGAGATATGTTCCTTTTCTATCTTGGAAAATACCAGAAGAAAGAGATACAGCCTTACTTTGCAAAACATAAACGTAAAATAGCCTTGGCGACACTTATCATGCGTAAGTACGGGATCGCTGCTATATTCATACAGAAATTCCTTTATGGCATTAAAAC
>DQVY01000288.1 GCA_015661535.1 Sulfurovum sp.
AACAGAAGATAGAGTTGGCACCTTTGGTTGAAGGTGCAGACTTTTCCCCAGCCTTTGATGCACTTTCAAAAACTGTTATGGAGTCAAAATTTGGAGGTGCCATACAAATGTTTGGCGGAGAAGAGGCTTTGGAAGGCCTGCGTGACCCCTTTGCCCGTAAGTTAAAATCTGCAGTTTCGAGTATTGTCTCTTCCGATGCCTTCAAAGCCCAACTGGACCACCACATACAAAACTCAGCCCTCTCAGATGACATGATAGACTCTGTCGAAGCCCTCATCACCACACGTCTTGAAGAACTTACCCCAAAGATGGTAAAAGAGTTGGTGCAAGAGCTTATTAAAGAGCATTTAGGATGGTTGGTAGTGTGGGGCGGGGTCTTTGGTGGTCTTATTGGGCTTGTAAGTTCATTTTTCCTCTAATATTTTGTTTACGATTTTTGGTTATAGTATAAAAAACAGATAATTGGAGGTTTACCATGAGCACAATTTATGACATAGCGATCATTGGTGCAGGTCCTGCGGGTATTGCCACATCATGTGAAGCCATTATTTTAGGGGTAAAAGAGATTATACTTTTTGAAAAAAGCGGCAACCACTCCGATACCATCAGAAAATATTTTAAAGACAATAAACCGGTTGATAAAGCCTGGAAAGGCATAGATGTTGTCCTTCAGGGAAATATAAACTTTGACGGGGGTACAAAAGAGAGTACCTTGGAGTTATTTGAAGATGCACTTGAGAAATATTTGATCAATGCGCAATTTCATACAGAAGTAACAGAGATCATAAAAAAGAACGATCAATTTATAATAGTGACTAATAAAAATGAAAGCTATGTTGCTAAAAATATTGTTGTGGCGATCGGCAAAATGGGAAAACCAAATAAACCTGACTATAAAATACCAAAAACGCTTAGTAAAGTCATTAACTTTAATATACTGGCATCTCCGGGAGATGAAAAAGTACTTGTAGTCGGAGGAGGCGACAGTGCGGTAGAATTTGCCTATTACATTCACGATAAAAATGATGTGACACTCACCTATAGAAAAGCAGCATTAACACGTCCAAACCCTAAAAACATTGCAAACCTTATGGAAAAGGTTGATGCTTCCAAGATCACCTTGAAACTTGGTGTTGACATTAGTTCTATAGAGGATGTTGAGGGGAAGGTCAAAGTGAACTTTACAGATGGAAGTACAGAGACTTACGATAGAATTATTTATGGACTTGGTGGTTCCACACCCAAAGAGTTTTTAAAGAAAACCCCTATAGTACTGGATGAAAAAGGGAATCCTGTTGTGAATGAAAAAAACCTAAATTCTCCAGGCATCTATATCGCAGGAGACATGGCTGGACATCTTGGTGGTTCTATTGCCTCTGCATTAAATCATGGATATATTATCGTAAATGATATTCTCAAAAATAATTGTAATCTAGATGATGATCTATGCATGACATAATCTAATGGGCATTTCGCCCTATAGTTGATGTTATCTTTTCCTTGCAACCATTGTGGCTTTAAAACTTTTAAACCCCTGATAGTCAATATCCCACCACTCTTTCATATGTATGAGTTCACAACTTGTAGAAAAATAGGCTTCCATCTCACCCTCTTTGAGTCTAAATGATGGGTGTGTAGGTTTACGTCCATTTTCTTCATGATGTACAAAAGTTTCCATAAGTATGATGCCGTTTGGTTTTAGTGATTCTAACATTTGAGGAAAAAGTTTACGTTCTAAGAAGTAGGTACAGACTATGAGGTCATATCTGTTTTTTTTTAAAGTATAGGTGTCAAAATCAACTTCTATTGCATTTATTTTTTCTATGCCCCGTAATTGTTCAATAGCCACAGAAGAGATGTCCAAGGCATCTACTTCAAAGCCTAATGTAGTGAGGTATTTGCTGTGTCTCCCATTGCCGCAGGCGATGTCAAGTGCATTTCCCACTTTGGCTAAGTGTGCATATTCACTGATGAAT
>DQVY01000087.1 GCA_015661535.1 Sulfurovum sp.
GACCAGTGGACAGCACAAGATGGCAGCAAACGCTCTAAGCACTCAGTCACTGTAGAGAATCTACAGATGCTGGGAAGTAAAGATGAAGCAGCGCCAATGGGAGGGAACAACTATAGCCAACAAGGCGGGTCATCGTATGATGCACCGGCACAAAACAACTATAGCCAACCTTCACAGCCTGCACAGGCAGCACCACAGGCAACGCAACAACCTGCGTCAACTATTCCAGAAATTGACATCAATGAAGATGAAATACCGTTTTAGGAGAACACCATGGCAGAAAGAAGAAAATTTAAAAAAAGATTTTGTAAATATTGTGAAACAAAAGTAGACTTTATAGACTACAAAGAATTAGGACAACTTAAATTCTCACTTAGTGAAAGATTTAAAATCATGCCTAGAAGACTTACAGGTAACTGTAAACGTCACCAAGAACTTGTAACAATTGCTATCAAAAGAGCAAGACAAACAGCACTTATTCCTTATATCGTAGATAGAAAGAATGTTGTTGAAAACCCTTTTGAGAATGTAAGATAGATATTTGTAGGGTGCAATTTATTGCACCTTGTCTATTTGGTGCATTTAAACGCACCCTATCTTTTTTCTAAAACCACAAAAAATACACAAACCTTTTATCCCATCTACCCAAATCTTACTATTTGACACATGCTAAACGTATGTTTATGCATTTATAATGCTATAATTTTTCATATTAGGTAAGAAGGACTGTCTTTGATAAAAGAGTTGCTACGCTTAGAAGATGAAGAATACATACATTTTAATGAAGTACAAATTCATGACGTTTTGGTTGAAAACACTTCAGAATTTATGGAATATTTAAAACAATTTTATCATCAGTGGGAAAAAAATAGCACTTTAGTAGAGTTACCAAAAAAACAAATTTTTGAAAGTGCCTATGCACGTGGTGATTTTAGGGTCATGCCCTGCATCATCAATGCTGATTATCGAATAAAATCTGTCAAGATTATAGGTACCAATGAAGAAAATAGCATCATAAAAGATAAAATATGTGTGGGAAAATCTTTTTTAATACACCCTTACGATAATTATATTTATGCTATGTTCGATGTCTGTGTTTTGTCTTCTTTTAGAACCGCCGCAATTTCTGTCTTGGCTTATGCTCTGTTAAAACACAGTGCTGAAGCAAAGATAGGCATTATTGGTAGTGGAAGAATAGGTTTTTACACAACACTTATTTTGCATAAATGGTTAGGTATAGATAGATTCCATATCAATGATATTAGTGAGAAAAATAAAATGCATTTTTTAACATTGGCAGAGAAGTATATGCCGAATGCAACGATGCACTTTATAAATGCCAAGCAAATGGGAACAACCTGTAACTCTGTGTTTGTAGCAACAGACTCATCTACTTCCATACTAAACAAAGAGAATGCTCAAAATATAACATTTATTTCAAGTGTTGGGGCAGATGCCAATAACCTGTCAGAAATTGATGCAGATTTAATCGATGGTAGAAGTATTGTCACAGATTCACATCACTCTATGATGATTGGTGATTTAAAAACCTGGGAGAAGGAAAACATTATCACAAAAGATACTGTTGTAGAACTCCCTACACTCCTACATCATACAATGGAACTGGAAGAGAAAATTCTTTTTATCTCTACAGGTATCGCTACACAAGATGCACTCATTAGCCAGTTTATTTACGATACACTAACATAAGCGTAAACCAGTAAGGAGAAATCATGGCACAGATCATTGATGCGATCGGTATAGCAGACAACCATATGGTAGCAGTTGTAAAAAATGCGGGAAGTTTGGCAAAATCTCATTTTGATATTGAGGGTAACAGTAACCTCCTTCAAAGCCTTAAAGCCCCAAATACACAAATTGCAAATATGTTATTTGGTGGAGCAAAGCAAAATATTGAAGTACAGGTACCGTCCAATGTCATTGTATTCAACAGTATCTGTAATCCTGATACCTCTTCAAATGCCTTAAAATTATTGTCTGATTTTATGGAACAGATAGCACTCCCTGTCATCAATCATCCCGCTAAGGTACTTGAGACAAGCCGTGATTCTGTTTCCCAAAAACTATCCTCTATTGATGGACTCATTATGCCAAAATGTATCAAAATTACACCACGTTCTACAAAAGAAGTCAAGCAAAAGATAACAGAAGAGCACTTTTCTTTTCCTTTTATCTTTAGAACAGCAGGAGAACAAGGCAGTAAAAATATGACCTTAGTGGAATCTATGGAAACCTTGTCAGAATCTTTGGAATGTTTTGCATTTACAGGAGACAATACATTTTACATGATAGAATTTATAGACTATAGATCTCAAGATGAATATTATAGAAAAGCCCGATACTGGGTAGTTGGTGATAAAGTCATTCCACGACATCTTGTTATCGCAACTTCATGGAACATTTCTTATGATATTAAAAACGAGATGATGTATCACAAAAAAGAGTTGCAAGAAGAAGAAAAGTTATTTATGCAGGGAGATCACCAAGATGCTATTAAAAAATGTCTTGCAGTAAAAGATGCTTTGGGGCTAGACTATTTTGGCATTGACTGTAATATTAATGAAGAAGGTGAAATGCTGATATTTGAAGCCACCCCCTGTATGGCACTCCTTGAAGACAAAGACTTTCCCTATATTAATACTGCCATTGAGAAGATCAACAAAGCATTACAGCATTTGATTGACCAAAAAGAAACTAAAGCATAAAAATTTTGTTATAATAAAATATGAATTTAACTGTAAAATTATTATTATCTATTATTTCATTCTTAGTGCTTCAAGGCTGTGGCGGTGGTGGTGGATCCACTACAACACAAGCAACATCAACTACATCCACCATAGGTAATGACAACACAGCACCTGTATTTACAACAGCGGACCTATTTTCTCTCAGGGAAAACCATGTTGTTGTCACAACTGTACAAGCAGAAGACACTTCAAGTGTTACCTACACGTTAGCCGGAACAGATGCAGCAGATTTTCTCATAGACAGTACTCTGGGCACTTTAAAATTCAAGACAGCTGCCAATTTTGAATCGCCAACAGACCAAAACAGTGACAATCGCTATGAGATCACTGTCATCGCTACAGATACCAGCAACAATCAGGCCCAACAAGATATCAACATTACGGTAAGTGACATAGATGAAACGCTAACAGGGGACAGCGACAATGACTTTATATCAGACAATATTGAAACCCTTCTGCAAAGTAATATAAATGACAGCGACGTCAATAATAATGGTGTAGATGACGGTCTTGATACAGAAGGGGTATATGGTGATACTTTTTTCGATAAACAGTGGCATATACGAAGTTTAGGTACCGCAACCAATGACAGTGGTGTAGATACCATCCCAGGAAATGACCTTAATCTTCTAACGATTTATAACGCATATATGGGCTATAACCGCGGAGAGAACATTATTGTGCAAGTGGTAGATACAGGTATAGATGCCGACCATGAGGACCTTGTTGAGAACATGGACCTCACACGTTCTTATAAGAATGCTAGCGTTGGAGACCCTTCCGGGACCAATACACATGGCACCATGGTTGCAGGGATCATGGCAGCAAGAGCTTTTAACGGAAAAGGTGTCCGGGGCATCATACCCTTTGCCAAAATTGCAGGAAGTGACTGGCTGAGACAACAAAGTATTGCTGCGTTAGATAAAATCTGGCTTTCCGGTGCCGGTGCAAATGAGATTGCAGTCAGCAATAACAGTTGGGGAAGTTATTTCGATACAGATACTGTCTACGAAGACCTTATGGAACAAGGTGTCAATACCCTAAGAGACGGTAAAGGAAGGGTCTATGTTTTTCCTGCAGGAAACGATAGAGATACCCCGGGAGATGCAAACCTCCAATATCTGCTTAGCAATCGATATGCCATGACAGTAGCCGCACTTGCTTATGACAATACCTATGCAGTCTACTCCTCTCCCGGTTCCAATATTTTGGTATCGGGCTATGCAGGGAACTATTATCAAGACGATCCTACCATCAGTACCACTACCATTATGGGAAGGTCAAGTAACACAGGAGACATTAACTCAAAAACTACCTGGACAGAAGATACCGCAGAAAATTATACTTTTGTTATGAACGGTACAAGTGCTGCTTCACCTACAGTCGCTGCATCACTTGCACTTGTATTAGAAGCCTGTCCAAACCTCACCTGGAGAGATATACGCTACCTTACCGCCACCCATGCTATACAAGTAGACAGTGGAAATACTTCATGGAAAACAAATGCTGCAGGTCTTGTGCATAGTGTAGATTATGGTTATGGACTAGTTAATCCCCAGGGAATGATTGATGACTGTAGCAATGCTTATTCTTTACTTCAAAATGAACGCATTACAACAACTACAGCGAACATCAATACGCTTATTACAGATGACAACACGCCATTCACATTTGATCTAACCATAACAAATAACATTACTATAGAGTGGGTGGAAGTGACTATTAATAATAACAACCGCTCTGCTTCTGACTACAGAATAAAATTACGCTCCCCACAAAATACAGAAACTACTCTAATCATAGAAAAATCAGATGCTCCTGCAGCCTGGATGGATGGTGGATTTAGATTTGGGAGTGCCGCTTTCATAGATGAAATGAGTCAGGGTACCTGGCAGGTAAGCATGAGCGACAATTGGGCTGGTGACAGTGGTACAGTTAGAGATATACAGATAAAAGTCTACGGACATTAAGGAGAACAAGATGCAGATACATAAAAAGTTTACTATGACTGCTATAGCTTTAGGATTATGTATGTATTACAGTCCATTATATGCA
>DQVY01000103.1 GCA_015661535.1 Sulfurovum sp.
AAGTTGGCAATAAATTTACATTTTGGATAATTGACACAGCCAAAGAATTTTCCTCGTTTGCCTTCTCTTTCTTGAAGTTTTCCTCCACACTCAGGACAGGGTACTGTCAGCTCTTTTGCGGGCTCTAATGATTTGGCATTTTTACATTTAGGATAAGCAGAACAGGCTAGGAATTTCCCCCGTTTAGAGTTTTTTATCACCATCATGGAACCACATTTTTCACATTTCTGATCGGTCTCTTCCGGCCCCTCTATCTCTGTCCCATCGGTGTTTTTTGTATATTTACATTTTGGAAAGTTTGAACAGGCAATAAACTCACCATAACGTCCTTTTCGCAAAAGAAGTTCAGAGTCACATTTTGGGCAGCTCTCTCCCGTAGGGATAGCTACCTTGAGACTCTTAATATTTTTTTTACCCTCTTCAATTTTTTGTAAAAAAGGTGTATAAAACGCTTTAAGGATGGTCTGCCAGCTTGTTTTTCCTTCTGCTACTTCATCCAGGGTCTCTTCCATATTTGCGGTGAATCCTGAGTCTACGATCTCAGGGAAGTGCGCTTCGAGCATCTCAATGACAGTAAAGGCTATCTCTGTAGGATGTATACGCTTTTTCTCTAATTCGATGTATTTACGTGTTTGCAGGGTAGTGACAGTAGGTGCATAGGTACTTGGTCGACCAATACCCAGGGATTCCAGTTTTTTGATAAGAGAGGCTTCATTATAGCGTGCAGGAGGCTCTGTAAAGTGCTGCTCCTGTTTAATATCATCAAGACTGACGGCTTGACCTTTTTCCAGATCAGGCAAGAGTTTATCTTTGTCCCCATGTCCGGTGACTTTATAAAAACCATCAAAAAGAAGCTTTCTGCCACTTGCTTTAAAGGTACATTTGTCCCCTTTAAAGAGAATCGTTTGTGATTCAAGTTCTGCTTCTGTCATTTGACAGGCTAAGAAGCGGTTGTAGATGAGTCTGTAGAGTTTGAGTTCATCTGAAGAGAGATAATCTGCAGCCATCTTGCCATCAAAATGCACCATGGTAGGACGTATGGCTTCGTGGGCCTCTTGCGCACCTTTTGATTTGGTAACATAGTTTTTGGCTTTTGCAGGGAGGTATTTGTCTCCATAGGTAGTTTTAATGTACTCACGGGCACTCTCGACCGCTTCTTTTGCCAGGTTCATGGAGTCTGTTCTCATATAGGTGATGACACCCATAGTCCCTTCGTCAGTTTTCACACCTTCATAGAGCTTTTGTGCTACCATCATTGTCTTTTTCGGGGAAAAACCCAGTTGTGTGGATGCTGCCTGCTGTAAAGTAGATGTCATGAAAGGAGGAGGTGTTTTTGTTTTTCGTTTGGTTTTCTCAAGTGAAGAAACAACAAAGGTCTCACTTTTTGCAGCCGTGGTGATCTCTGTGGCATCTGCTTCTGTTTTGATCGTCAATTTTTCAATCTTCAGACCATTGTAATTATAAATAGAAGCATCAATATTTTTTTGGAACATCGCATCAATAGTCCAAAACTCTTCGGGTTTGAAGGCTTTAATTTCACGTTCTCTGTCTACAACAAGTTTGAGAGTAGAACTTTGTACCCTTCCCGCAGAAAGTCCCTTTTGGATCTTGCTTGCAAGCAGAGGTGAGAGTTTGTACCCTACGATACGGTCAAGCAGACGTCTTGTCTGCTGGGCATCTACGGAGTCCATGTCTACTTTTCTTGGGTTTTCAAGTGCATGCTGTATGGCAGACTTGGTAATTTCATGAAAAACGATTCTTGGAAGTTCTGTGGGCTCTTTTCCTATGGCTTTAGCAATATGGTATCCAATAGCTTCTCCTTCGCGGTCCTCATCCGTCGCAATAAAGACTGTTTCTGCCTGTTTTGCCAGTTTCTTCAACTCTTTTACCGTAGGATTGACATCTCTGGGAATGGAATATTTGGGTACAAGATCCCCTGTCTCATCATCGATGGTGATCCCAAAGGTACTTTTGGGAAGGTCACGTATATGCCCTTTGGAAGCGATGACCTTATAGTCTTTGCTGAGAAAGTTGGTAATGGTTCGTGCTTTAGCCGGTGATTCAACGATAATTAGATTTTTCATGTATACCTTACTTTAATATATAGGATTTTCAATAGTAAATTTTGGCATTGTAACACAAAAGTGGATAAAAGGCTATGGATATGAGAGTTAAAGAGAAATAAGATAGAATATAATTATCTACATGAAGGAGCAAGAATGAAATTAGTGAATAAGATTTTTTATGCAGCAGGTGCAGTATTTATACTGGGGAGTACCAGTCTTATTGCAGAGGAGATGAGTCCCAAAGAGATCATCTCCAAGGCACAAGAGTATTTGGGGTCTTTGGATAAATACACCTTTGATGCAGTCATCTATGATACCTATATTGAAGATGGTGAAGAAGTCTTTAAGTCAACGCATACTGTTTCAGCGAAGATAGTAAGGCCGGATAAATTGCGTGTGGATGTGAAAGGGGACACCAAAGACAGAAGTAACTATATGTCAGATGGTGTGTATACTATGGTAGACCATTCCTTTGGTTACTATGGACAAGTGACAGTACCTAAAAATATTGATGATGCTTTGGATTTTCTTCTGAACAAGTTTGGTATTAATGCGCCGTTGACATCATTGTTGTATAAAGATATGCCTAAACGTACACATTTTTCTAAAAGTAAAAACTTTGGTGTGGTAGATGTACATGGTGTACCTTGTCATTATATTGCCTTTAGAAACCATAAAAAAGAGGTACATATTTGGGTGGCTGCCGGTGATAGACCTTTGGTACGGAATTATAGTGTGATAGACCATTCAGATACACCGCATTTACGTATAGATTCTTCCATAGCATGGAGAGATGCTTCAGGTATTAAACCGAGTGACTTTGTCTTTACCCCTTCTAAGGGATTGACAAAGATATCTGTAGAAAGTGCTAACTAAGGAGCCATGATGAGAACACAAAATATATTTTTAGGTAAATTTGCTGTAGCAGCGGTGATGATTGGATTTTTTTCTCCTTCTGTTGAAGTAGTACATAGTGAAAATACAACAGAGGTAAAGGTATCTCTTTTAAAACAGGCTGAAGCTAGAAGAGCAGTAAATAGAGGCGGAGGAAGAAGTGCCAACAGGAGCAGAAGCAGAAATGTGAACAGAGGCGGGAACAGAAAGGTCAAAAGAAGCGGGAATAGAAATATCAACCAAAGCAGGAACCGCAATGTGAATCGAAATAGAAATGTGAACCGAAATCGTAACGTAAATCGAAATGTGAATCGAAATGTGAATGTGAATGTTAATCATTATGGCGGCGGTTATTATGGCGGATACAGAGGTTATGGCCACTACCATGGACACCCTATTTTAGCGTTTGGAACGGCTGTCGCAGTTGGGTCTATCATTGCGGCTGCGACTATGCCAAGGAGTTGTACTACGGTTGTGTCAGGGGGAGTATCCTATCGACGATGTGACAATACTTATTATCAGCCTGTCTATAGTGGAGATGAATTGGTCTATAAAGTTGTCTCTTCTCCCTATTAACAAGGGGAGGCAAGGGAGCATAGCTCGTCTATACGCTCTTTTTTACCTATTATTGTTGTTTTAGGATCCTTGGCAAGGTAATACCTGTCTGGCTCTGGTATTTACCTTTTCTGTCGGAATAGGTAGTTTCACAGGGTGCGTCACCCTGAAGAAAGAGTACTTGGGCAATACCTTCATTGGCATAGATTTTTGCTGGTAGTGGTGTAGTATTTGAGATTTCTATAGTAATATGCCCTTCAAAGCCTGGTTCAAACGGTGTCACATTGACAATGATCCCACAACGTGCATAGGTACTTTTCCCTAAACAGATAGCCAGTGTATCGCTGGGCATTTTAAAATATTCTACCGTTCTGGCAAGTGCAAATGAGTTTGGCGGCACGATACAGACATCACCTTTAAAATCAACCACATTGTTTTCATTAAAATCTTTAGGGTCTACCACTTCGGCATTGATGTTGGTAAAGATCTTAAACTCATCTGTAACACGAATGTCATAGCCATATGAGCTAAGTCCGTAAGAGACAACACCTTCTCCTACCAATCCTTCACAAAAAGGAGTGATCATTGCTTCATTGAGTGATTTTTCACGTATCCATGTGTCTGGTTTAAGTCCCATTTTTTTCCTTTTCTGCTTCTATGTCATTGTTTGCTTGTGCTATTTATCGTAATATTTGTATATCGGCATTGGTTTTCAATTTTTCAAAGTAATCTTTGAGGGCTTTCTGCTGCTGTTGTTGTTTCCACCTTGCGGCGACAGCTCCTTTAGAAGTTTCAAAAGGCATAGTGACCTGCCCTTGTTTTGAAAGGACTTTGTAGCTGATGAATCTGTCTCCCGCATTAAGAGGACGGGTGTATGAACCGTCCTGTGTTTGCAAAATACTACGTAAAAGGGCAGGGTTTAGGTCTTTTGTGAGTTTCTTAAGAGAGCGGCTTTTAATGCCTTTTGTACTTTTGGTTTGAAGAAACTTTTTCATGCGGGCTTCTGTGGGTGCGGAGTATTCTATAAGATTGACACTTTCAGGCAAGATAAATTCGTCTTTATGGCTTTTATAAAAAAGTTTCAGTTCATCTTCGCTGGGTGTTGTTATGTTGCTGACAACTTTTTCCTGGTAAAACTTCTCTTTTTTAATGGCATCTCGAATACTTTTTCGATATTTGCTCCAAGAGGTACCCTGTTGTTTTAGGATCTTTTGCATCTTAGGGACGGTAAGGTTGTTTTGCAG
>DQVY01000136.1 GCA_015661535.1 Sulfurovum sp.
TGCTATAACATTCATGGAGTCCGAAGCAATGGTTTGAAGTTTTTTGTCCAACGCTTCACCAAAGCCGTTATTTTGTCTATTGGTGAGGACATCCCTTCCTGCACGCATGAGCTCATCGGGGATGAATATATCGGCAGAGTAGATAAACATGTCTTGAAACATGGAGCCTCTGTACTCTGAGAGTTTTCGTGAAAGTTTGTCATAATGACTTTCATATTTTTTTATTTTTTTAGGTATTTCAAGAGCTTTGGTTTTATTTAGATCGCACATAAGAGGAGTATCTTGTTTTAGTGAGAGATCATAAGAAAAGAGAGAGGAAGAGAGTAAAATAGATGACGTAGCCAGTGCTAATAGTTTCATATTCCTCCCCTTGGGTATATAGCTTATTTGAGGTGTATTATATCGTATTTGTTGTATGATGAGTGAAGTTTATTTGGAGAAGTGTATGCGTATAGGTTTTGTAGTTATTGTGAGTACTGTAGCGCTGGTATTTTGGAATTTTATCTCTGTACAGAGTAAAGAAGTCAATTCTGTAGAACTTCGGAAGATCTTGCCAATGGATGTAGGGTATGAAAAGATGTTGTCTGCAGATCAACTCAATATTATACGCGAAGCTTTAGGGCTCAATAGATTACAGAATAACGAGGCACTGTCTCGTGCTGCACAAGCACATGCAGACTATCTTGTCGCCAATAATGAAGAGTCTCACTATGAAGTAGAAGGGCATGTAAATTTTACGGGAGTAAAACCTGTGGACCGTGCTTTGCTGAGCAAATATGCTTCACGTCATGTCATTGAAAACCTTTCAACAAAAAATCCTTCAGCACAGGCATCTATTGAGGGGCTCTTTTCTGCTATTTACCATCGTTTTGGTTTTTTAAGTACAAATATTGATGAAGTAGGGGTAGGTGTTACGCAAAATAAAAATGAACCCAGCCAAAGTGCATTTGTGTATCTTATGGGTAATAGCCATATGAGAAGTCTTTGTCATGAAAAAAGTTTTTCTGGTCATGGAAAATATTATTATAAAATATGTCAAGATGAAAATCATCGTATTTCAGAAAAAGAGTATAACGATGCACAAAATGCTATTAGAAAATATAATCCAAGTATAGTGTTGTATCCTTATAATGGACAAAAAGAAGTACCACCTGCTTTTTATTCTGAAATACCAGACCCTTTGGCTGACTATGAAGTAAGCGGATTTCCCATAAGTATATCGTTTAATGAATACTTTTTTAAAGAAGTAAAAGTACACTCTTTGAAACTCTATGATAAAACGGGACAGGAAGTTGAAAATGTGAGATATATGGACAAGGCATCAGATCCTCATGCACGTTTTACAGACAAAGAGTTTGCATTGTTCCCTCTTCAAAGACTTAACTATGCGACAGAGTATCAGGTAGAACTTGTGTATAGTAGTAAAGGGAAAAGAGCAAAGATACGTTGGACATTTAAAACCAAGGTCCCTAAAGACAGATTGTATATTATTCAGAACAATGAAGCGCATTTTGTTGTGAAAGCAGCGCAAGCGTATACGTTTTACTTTGAACCAATGCATACTTCCGATATTTTGAAAAATGTACAATTTCCTTCAGGTGTAGACATCTTTTTTATAGACAATAACACCATTAAAGTTGTGCTCAATGATACAAAAGGAAAGTTTGATATTCGGTTTGACACAAAAGTCTTACATCTTGAGGTAGAGTAGAGAAGCATTACCTTCTCCTTCGACCTCTATACCCACCGCGACTTCCGTGAGAACTGGAACCTCTTTTGTTTTGACTGTGACAGCTGTCACAGATGGAGAAGCGGTAAGAAAAATCTAACACTTTACCACACCTTCTACACGCTTTGGTAAAGAGCCCTTGACGTAGGGAGTTCTCTATGTAACTGTTGAGCCTTACTCTTGCCTGTATGGCTTGTTGTGTGTCTTGGAAAATGTCCGGAAACTTAAAACTTAACCACAAATAGAGTGATATTTCACGAACACGGTCCTCTGCATTGAGCAGCATGTCATTCGTTTGCGCAAAAGCAGGGAGGTCACGAGGAGGAATGTAGAGTACCTGTCCTCCGGCTTCTATCTGTTTGACGTAGCGATGGAACACAGACTCAATGTATGGTGACGAGATACTTGCCGGGGCACAGGATAGGTAAAAACGTGTTTTCAAGTCTAGTTCATATTCGCCAACAATAGCTGCGATCTCCAACATGGAGTCAATGTTTGCTGCTACAAAAGGGCCTTCAAACTCCATGTTGTCTGCAAAAAATGTCAAAATATCCATAATGTTATCGGTTTCGAGTATCTCACCTATGAGCATGACATGTTCCAAACTTGCCATGACCGATACCGGAAGTTCAATGTCGGGAAGAGGGGCATGAAAAAGAGAGTCAATGGTACGAAGTGTGTTCTCTTCCAATGCACCCACATACCCTTTTTCTTCAAAGCCGTAACGCCCGGCACGCCCGGCGATCTGTGAGACTTCTGTAGGAAGTAGTTCACGTCTTCGCAGCCCGTCAAACTTGTTGTCTTTTGCAAAGAGCAGGGTCTTGATGGGAAGGTTAAGCCCCATGGCAATGGCATCGGTAGATACAAGTATCTGACTTTCTCCTTCTCTAAAGCGTCTTGCCTCTTCACGCCGTACCTCAGGAGAAAGGTTTCCGTATACTACAGAAACGTTGTAACGCTCAGAGAGTTGTTGCTTGAGTGAAAGGACATCACGGCGGCTAAAGGCTACAATGGCTGTTTGCGGCTCTATGCGCTTCATGGAGACAGGTGCGGGCATCATGGTTAGTTCATTTTTACGTTCAAAATGAATGATCTCAAGCTCTTCCCCTAAGTAGGTACAGAGTTCTTTCACTGCGGGCAAGGCATTGGCAGAACCCGTTAAAATGACCTTTTTTGCAGGTACGCCCATGAGGGCATTGGCCCATGCCCAGCCCCTGTCACGGTCTGAGATCATCTGTATCTCATCGATGACACAGACATCGACATCTACTGCACCATTCATCATTTCTATAGTAGAAGAGATGTGTGTTGACTCTTCGTCTATGATCTCCTCTTCCCCTGTAATGAGTGACACATGTACGCCGTTTTTTTGTAAATTTTCATAACCCTCAAGTGCTAGCAGTCTTAATGGAGCCAGGTAATACCCTGTGGTGGCTGCTTCAAGTTCTTTGAGTGCGCTGTAGGTCTTTCCTGAATTGGTAGGACCTACATGAAAGGTGATCTTACGTTTAAGTTGGCGTGCAAGCGGGAAGAGGTTTTTAAAGTCACGGATGGTCTTTGCAAGTAACTCTTCGCGTTTTTGCTTGGCAAGTAGGGGTTTAATGTACTCCATAAAATGAAAAAGTATACGTCTTTTACTCTTTTCTTTAAACTTCAACGTGGTAGACGCACGTATTTGAGGCTCCACAAAACGTACAATGAACTCATGCAGCGTCTCCTCTGGAATGTCAAGTTTTTCACTCTCTTCTTTCATATCTTCAAGGACCTCGTTGATGGCTATTTTGAAGTGTTCCAGGAGGGTATCGTTCACCGCATTGATGTCTTCTTTTACAGGGAGTTCTGCACCTTTCCAAATGAGGTTATAGAGAAAAGGTTTTTCGTAAGAGACAGAGGTATCATAGTAGAGCATGGTATCAAAAAGATTATGGTTCTTTTCTTTCTCTATAATGATATGATCAGTGCTTTCAAAGACTTCATATTTGTCACTAATATTTCTTAATATTTTTTCAACGATCTCCAGGTTTATAGGTGCATGATAGAGTGTAAATTCCGGAGGCATGGATTTAAGTGCCTCATGTATCTCTTTTTGCGATAAATAGGGATGCTCCGAACTGTTCATGTAGCTTAAAAAAGTGTCTAATTCAGCTTGTTTTTTGGCAATGCTTTCTTCTTTTACCAAACGTAATTTTTCCAAGACTTCCTCTTCATCCAGATCAGACATGGTATCGAGTTCAAGTGACTCGGTTTGACAGAGTAGAAGCTTATTGAAATCGACCTCTTTAAGTACAAAAGTAAAGCTATGGTAAAACTCCATTTCATTCATACTGTTAAACTGTACATCCAGGGCTTTTTCCAGTGTATTGAGTTTGTTTTTTACACGCATATAGGTGAGTTTATTGCGTATTTTATCGGGTGTTATTTTAGAGTGTTTCGCATTGATAAACGCTTCAAGAATAATGTTCTCCTCTTGAATGGTATGCTCCATGTTGGAAAGTATAGAGAGTATTTTCCCCACTTTATCATCATGGTGTGTTTCTCTTTGTCCTGCATGTGTCGATTTGTGCCCTTTGGTGAGGTAAGAGACTATCATCTCACGTGTACCTGCACCTTCTTCAGACCAAACACGTCTCAGCGCACGTACCATGTCTTCTCTCTCATGAGAGGGTAGTTCCAGCTCCAGAAGCATTACGAGTTCTATGAGCTTGTCCTCATCCAGGGTAGCGATACCTTCATCAAAAGGTTGCCCGTTAAAGTAGTTGCGTATTTTATTGTTTAGTTTTATAAGATATTTTTTCTTTTTCTTTGCCATAGTAAAAGTATACCCAAATCAATAAATTTTAGCGAAATTTGGGTTATTTTCATTTTTACTATTAAGTCGAAAATGATATGAAATGTAGTTCTGGAAAATGTGGAAAATAATACAGTAGAGCTTTCTACCTAATCCACGGTAACTATATCTACCAACTCCACACCGTCACACTCTTTCTTTAAACGTTTATGTTTCCGTGCATCTTCTTCTGCCAGTTCCAAGAGGTCTGCAAAATCATTTTTATCTGCCGAGAAAGAAAACACTTCTTTGTGTGTTTTAATGAAGACAGTGGTTTCTTCTTGACTAGAGAGAGTAAGATTTCTCAAACCGCTTGCAAATTCACTTTTAATGGCTTTCATTACTTTCTCATTGCTTAACAGTGCAGAAAGAGCCACTTCTTTACTGACATCATTTTTACACATCACAGTGTACGATACATTGATCAACCCTTCCATCTTTAACTCCTTGTATGGTAATCTGTCTAATGATAGTGTATTTTTTAAGAAAAAGTGAAAAATATTTCAAATTGACATATTTTTATTAATCTTCAGTTCACAGTATGAGAGTAGACTATGGAAATCATAAAATTTGAGGAGTGAATATGTGGAAAACACCAAAAGATGTACTGATGTTAGATAAGTTTGGAAAATATGCAAAGGTAGCAGGTGGGTTATTTATGATACTTGGTTTGTTTGGGATACTTTACCCTATGGCTACTTCGTATGTCACAGTGGTTTTTGTAGCCTCTTTACTTTTTGTTGGGGGTGTTATTGCAGGGTATTTTACCTATTTTACCGATAAAAGTGACCTTTTGGGATGGCTAAAAAGTTTTCTCTTGATCGTAGTTTCATTTTATATGATCTACAATCCCTTAGGAGGTGTTGCTACACTGGGCATGCTCTTGTCAATATACTTTTTTATGGATGCATTTAGCAGCTTCAGCATAGGAATATCGGCACATCCAAACAGAGGACATTTTTTCTGGATACTCAATGCCGCACTTTCTTTGTTCATCGCTATATTCCTTGTATACAACATGCCTTTTGGCACCATGTATATGATAGGACTACTTGTAGGATTTAGTCTGTTTTTTGATGGTTTGGCTATTTTTATGGGTGCTAAAGTGTTTGATGATATCAATAAAGATTTGAAAGAATAATTGATGCAAACAAGATCAAAAGCCTTCGGACTATGGAGTAATATGATCTACAGATCAGGAAAGATATTTTATAAAATGATAGGAGGAGAAAATAATGGAAAATGAAACAAGAAAAATAGTGATAAAAGGGATTGATATTCCTTTTATGGATTTAGTGATATTGTTAGTAAAATTAGCCTTTGCAGCCATCCCTGCGATGATTATTATCTTTACACTGTTTGGTATCTTATCATCACTTTTTGGTGGTGTGTTTAATATGTTTATGTTCAGCGGTCATTTTTAAAAAGTTTAGAGAAAAACAGTTAACTTGGCTAAAGTCTTCACATATTTTAACTCTTTTGGGTTACAATAACTAAAAACATAAAGTAATGCTATGGTTGCCAAACTCATTCTTGTATCAATGATTACTGGACTATTAAGTGGATTTTTTATTGTTTTTTATAGTTTGTTGATCAAGGTGATGACCACACTTTTTTTTATGGGTGATCCCCTCAAAACCATACCTACACTTCCTACTTGGTACCTTTATCTTTTGCCTACAGTGGCTATATTTATTGTGAACTATATTGTTAGTAAAGACCCTAATGTAAAAGAGTACGGACTGAATGAAGTTGCAGACTCCATCATAGAAAACCGTATGACCTTGACGCTTAAAACACTTTTTTCTAAGATCTTTGCCTCAGCACTCTCTTTGGCAAGTGGATTTACTGTGGGAACAGAGGGACCAAGTGCGAGTATAGGTGCCATGATAGCCTACCATATACACAAGTGGTTCAAACTCCCTTCCATGTTGGTAAAAATGATGATAAGTGTAGGGGCTAGTGCAGGAATTGCCGCTATTTTTGTTACGCCGGTTACAGGCATTGCTTTTGCTGTTGAGATCATCGCTTACCAGTTCATAAAACAGTATATCGGGTACTTGATATTGGCCTCTTTTGTAGCATTTTCTGTGGGTATTTACTTTTTAGAACCTATTGTTTTTTTGCATTCACAGGGGAGGGCATTTGACTACAATTTACTCATAGCCAATATTGTCTTTTTGCCTTTTTTGACAAGCTTTGTCTACCTCTACCTTTTTATGAAACAAAGGGTACTTCGTTTTATAGATTTTGAAATTGTCAAGAACTTTTCAAAATACCGTAATCACTTTTTTGCACTCATTGGCGGAGGGGTTATTGGTACGATCCTCCTACTTCAGCCTCAAGCAGCTTTTAGCGGTCACAGGCTGGTACTGAATTTGATCAATACAGAACACAGCATTCCTCTGCTTGTCATTTTCATCATTCTTATGCTGCGTATTATTGGTACAACGGTCTCTATCTACGCCAATGCAGTAGGGGGGATATTTTTACCGCTTATGAGTATTGGTGCCCTAATTGGCTATGGCTATGCTGAACTCATTAACCAATACATCAATTATAGTGTAGAACCTTTTTATTTTGCTGCTGTAGGTGCTGCTGTGTTTATGGGGGTGATCATGAAGTTACCGCTGACTGCTACCATTTTGGCATTGGAAACAACCTTTGATTACAATGTACTCATTGCAACGGGTGTGAGTGTCGTCCTTGTAGAGTACTTCTCTCAAATCTATTTTAACATTCAAAGACGTAACGTGACAAAAGCAGACAAGGTGAAAAAAGTGAACA
>DQVY01000059.1 GCA_015661535.1 Sulfurovum sp.
ACCGTCTGTGGCATTAAGCCAAAGTGTTTCGCTACTGTCAAACTGTTTTTGTGCTGTTGCGTTAATATCACTTGCTGAGTCTTCGTTGGTTGTGATGATTTTTGTATACCAGCCAAGAGAATGTGTTGCAGAAAATCTTTGCATACCCTTTTGCAAAGTTTTAGCCCGCTCATGGTTGGCTGGTTCATCATCACACAACAGGACATGTTGTTTTATTTGATTTTTATAGGCGTATAATAGGGGGATGATACGTGAAATATCTTCTCCAACAATGCTTAGAAGTGTCACGCTCTCCCCTTATGGTTCACTTTTAATGATATATTGTACTTAAATAAAATTTAACTTATCGGATAGTGTTATAATACTTCATTGCAAAAGTGGTGCTTCTGTTTTATTTCCATCTTTATAGTACACAACATCCATCACTGAACCATCACCATAGTAATATGTTTCTGCACCCTCTTGTTTTCCGTTTTTGTACTCAAAGCTAGCTCGTAATGTTCCTTTTTCTGTGTAAACTTTCATAGTACCTGTTCTCTCTCCTTCTACATATGGGTCTTCTTTCTCCAATGCACCTGTCTCATAATACATTTTGGCTATGCCATGTGGTATGAGTGTAGTTTTTACTTTTTTCCAGCCTAAACCATAACTTTTCTTGTAAGGCACTTCTGACTTCAAGTTTCCATTGTCCCAATACTCTTTTCTTACTTCTATAAGCTTTTCATCTTTTGAGATGCGTGTTTCTTTTGTAGGGTTTGTACTGTTGCTGTCATCAGAGTCTCCCGAAAATGTACTTATTGCCCATCCTCCTACAAGCATAACCATTCCTAGTATTACCCATCCCATTATCCAGTTAAAAAAACTTTTAATCATATTCATATATTTTCCTTTTATTCATTGTGTGAGTCTTTCGACATATCTTTTCCTCTTCCTCATTTCTAAGGTTTTGTATTGTAGTCAACATAAAGGAAAAAAAAGTTCGATATACTCTCGTACAATAGTGAAAAAAGGATATGTTATGCCAAAAGATTTAATGAAAAAAACCATAGAGATGAAAAAAATACTTGAAGATATTATTGATATCTATGCTCGTAATGACAATACCCTCTCAACACAAGAAGTCCATTCAGAATTGCAAGTTTCACACAAATATACGAAGGACATAAAAACAACGTCCAATTACCTTAAAAGGCTAAAGGCAGGTGCCATTGAAGGGGTATCTCTCACAATGAAAACCAGAAGAAAACATGTCATGCAAGACTTGAGAGATACCAACCAATATGAAATGCTCAAAGATCGTGAAAAGACTGCCATCGAACATCAAAAAAAGCTTGAATCAAAAAAGGTACTCTATGCTGAGGAGCAAACATACCTTCGTCTTGCCATGGAATCCATCAAAGAGCTTGATACTCTCTCATCTACGCACCATAATGAAATAGAGAAAAGATTGGGTCTTTGCAGCATTGAAAGCCCTTATTTTATAGACAATGACTGTATGGAGTCTGTCAATATGTCAAATCCAGATATATTAGCCCTCAAAAGTGCCATCAGAGAAGATGCCATAACGGGATTCAAATACGATGGAAAAAGTAGAAAAGACTGGTATGTGGTTGAACCCTATAAACTACTCATATTTGATGGTTTATGGTACCTCTTTGGAAAAGATATATATGACAAACAAACCCCCTACAAGACTTGGAGGCTCATTTACATAAAAGATATAGATTATGCATCAGACGGTAGCAATAAACACGACATGGATGATAAGCACACAGAGGAAATTCTGAAAAATATAGACGATGCCAATTTTATAGTTGATACAACACAAAAAATACCTACAGTGCACAAAAACATTACGGTAAAACTAAAGATATATTCAGAAATTAT
>DQVY01000209.1 GCA_015661535.1 Sulfurovum sp.
AGCCCGCCAAGCAGAGCGCCACCCCATACATCTCTAGGGTAATGACGGTTCGATCTTACACGGCTATAAGCTGTATAGATCGCACCTAAGTACATGGGTATTGCAACATAGAACCCATATCGTTTATGCATAAATACAGCGCCGCTTACGGCACTTGAAGTATGTCCAGAAGGAAAAGAGTCTCGGTCATCATTGTCTGGTCTTTTTGCTCTAATGGAATGTTTCAGCAGTACCGTTGAAACCATAGTTACTCCATACGACCTATAAAACTGATCTCTACCTTCTTCATCATCAAAATAATAGGTGCTCCCATATGCTATCGCAGGAATAGCGAAAGACAACACATCCCCTATCTTTTCACTATTACTTCCTGCATAGACCAGCTGTTGTAGTATCAAAAGTAAAATGACTGAAATATGTTTCATGCTATTTTCTTTCTCTCTATGTTAATCAAACATTCTCATAATAGAATTACCACCCTGTATAAAGTCAAAGACAGAAGCTTCTTCTTCCTCCTCAAATATGTTGAAAGGAGAGTCGTCAAACATACCAAACATCGTGTTATACATTTTAGAAGAGTTGTACATCATGCCAGACATCATTTCTGCTGACTGACCGGAATACTTCATCCCTTTATAGATAGACTTTCCAGTATCGCCCACATTGCCAAGTATACCTATATCAAAAAGACCTTTCTTTTTCTTCTTCTCTTCTCCAAACATACTGCCTAACCCAAAACTCGGCAAACCAAAGCTGCTGTCACCATCTAAATGTAAAGTTTTTTTCAAGTCACGTACAGTGTTGGAAAAAGAGTATTCACCTTCAATTTCACCATCCATATGCAATGCTTCCTGTACACTGGTCAGACGTTTATCTAAATAAGACTCTTTTTGAGGAGATGCATAGTTGATGTCCAGTTCATGTCTGATCTGGTCGAGTTTTTTCTCTTTACCTGTCAATTCTTTTATGCCTAGTTCCTGTCTTATCTTTTGTAACTTATCTTCCTTTTTCGCAGCTGTCTCTTCCTTTGCATTGGGAAGCAATACCTCCTTAATGGAACTGACAACACCTTCCTCTTTCTTTTCGGCACTGGTAAAAAGAGATTCTGTAGGCTTAGCTGCTTCCTCTTTTACTTGAGTCTCTGCACTTGCAGGTTCAGGAGAAACCTCCTCTTGTATATGGTATTTATTTTTAATATCTTCTTCATTTTGTTGGGTCAAAAGGTCTGATTCACTCATATAATCAGCACTCAAAAAAGTACTCATACCTATGGCAAGTAAAACAATTTTATACATGAAATTTATACCTTTACTGTGTGTTCATTTATAGACAATTATACACTATTTTAGTGATTTAGTATATGGGCTGGAGATTCAAGTGTTCTTTTGAGTATGTCTAAAGGTAAAAGCAGCATATCTTTTGTACCGGAGGTACTAACGACTGGGTTGTCTATGGTCCCTGTAATTTTCAGCCCTACCGTGATACTTTTGTTTTCGCCCATCAATATATAGCCTAAAAGAGGCACATTCCCTACCACCTTTCCTAACTCACGTGCAACCTGTATAGCAAGATTCATATGAATGCTTCGTGTTTTCAAATCTAACTCACCTTTACCCACGATCGTGGCAGAACTGCTTTTAATATAGATAGAATCAAAAATAATTTTATGCATGGCGATCTGTCTATATTCTGCAACTCCCTCTTCTATACTAAAACCTTTCGTAGAATAGCCAGGGTTTTGCAACACTGCCAAGGCGGGGAGTGTGTTAATAAATGCCAAAGTGTTATTGTAGGCTTCAAACCCCTTCATGACGCCTCCCTCTATAATAATCTGACCTTTTATTTGTTTTGCAGGATCACCAGCAATTTTAATAGAGTAACGTCCGTTATATAAACCGTTAAAGTTAAGCATTGGGTGCAATATTTTATCTTTTATCCGATAGGCATCTATAGCAATGGTATGATTTTTCATTGAGAATTTTATAATATCTCCTGAAGCACTTCCTATCGCTTTAATGTCACCATTTTCCTTTATCTCAACATCATAACTGTCCATTAGCAAACGATAATTGCCATATTTTAAATGACTGTGTTTTCCCAATATGATTAAAACCGTACCTTGTTTGGATTTTGCTTTCTTTTTCTTACCTTTCGATTTTTTTGATGCAACTTTTTTAGCTTCTAAAAACTTTTCAAGGTCTATGTGTAACTTATTCAGTTTAATTCTAGACTTCGCTTTATTGTAATGAAGTGCTTTATTAAAAGCGAAAAAATCGACATCTTTTTCTGTTATTTTTCCGGAAAAAGGTACTCTTGCCTTACACTCATTCTCCTTTTCATACAAAAAGCATGAGCTTCTCTTCAATGTGCCATTAAAAGTATAACGCTCAAAATCTTTTGTTACTATATGAATATGTCCTCCTTCTTCAAGGAGACTGACATCTGACACATAGGGTTTTATTTTCTTTAGATCACTGACTTTTATAGCTGTTTTATTGTGATCATTCACCACAGTAAGAGAGAATTTCGGCACAAGAATTTTTGTTTTATCTTTATACGCTACAGTAAATGGCAAGGTTTTATTTTTTAAAGTAAAGAGGGTCCCTTTCTTATTTTTTATTTTTATATAGTCTGCATCAAAAACCAAAGCAGCTGTTTGCTTCTCCAAGTCAATCGTACCGTGTACTTTTCCCCCAAACTGTGTATCTTTTAAGACAATATCATTTAAGGTAATGATACCGCTTCTATATTGGAGATTTCCTTTTTGAACGGGAAGTTTTATCTTCTTAAGCCACACATCTCCTTGTGCAAAATTCACCCCAACAAAAAAATCTGTATAGTCATTTTTTAAGCCTATATCGGCCATAAAAAGTACATTCACTTCTGCACTCTTTTCACCTATAGGCAAGACAATATCATAGGCTTTTAAGAGCGTGTTCAGTCTCTTGTCAAAGGCACTGTCTGCCTTTATCTTGATTTTTAAATTGGTTTTTTCATTCAATAGATTGTGTATACTTACTTCGCTTCCATTTAGATCTAAGCCTTCATAAGTAGGCTCATTCAGATCAAAATAAAGCCCTCCGTCTTTAAAACGTAACAAAAATGAGGAGGCTAAAACAGGAGAGAGATCTTCTTTAAAATGTATTTTAACCTTTGAGAAGAGCATCTCTCCATCCAAACTCTTCATATCAGGATGAAATGCACCTTTTACTATCTTTCCTTGACCACTTAAATAAAACAACTTATATTCTTCTGCTTCTACTTTGTCTAAGATCCAGGATTTTACGCCTTCATTCAGCTCAAAATGAAGCAGGGGATGAAGAGTGGTAAAGGTATTGCTTTTCACATTGAAGTCTATGGTATCACCTAGTTTACTGGCTGTAAAATCTCCTGTAATTTCATAGGCATTGAATTTCCCCTCAGTATTCAGTTTCTCTGTAGTCAGATCATAGGTGAGTTTTCCATGCATATGCACATTGTCTTTTTTCAAATACAACATAGAAATATCGGCTTCTAACACTTGTCCCCGTCTATATATATTTCCCGCTATTTCATAGTCATTACTGGTGATATACAAAATATCATCTACAAATACAAAATCTATTTGATTATTTTCAAAAGTGATATTTTTCAGATCGATACTCTCAAAATAGGTAAAAAGATATTTGATCCGGTCAAACACTTTATCAACATTCTCAAAAGATGGTTTTGCTTTACTTTGATGCAAAACAATATCTTCTGCATTCAGCGTAAGCTTTTTATCGAGTTTGATGTATAATCTGCCTATACTGTAGTCCCCTACTTTTAGAGCATTCACTTGAATGCCTACTGAAAGCCAGATGAAGAGTGCAATAAAAAGGATGGTCAAAGCAATGAGTGTATTACGTAAGAACCGTCTAATTGCATGGGCAGAAAACATTACACTGCTTTTGATCATCTCATTTGCCTTTTATACAACTATCCCCATTCAAACAACACGGACGCTTTTAGTGCCTCAGGGCTCTATTACACATATTATATCACAGCTGACACAAAAAGGCTATGCACTCTCTTTCATAGACAAATATATTTTGGTTTTTATGGGACAACCGCAAAGTGGGTGGGTCGACTTGGGAGAGAGCAATTTAAACCGTATTGACTTTCTCTATAAACTCACTACTGCAAAAGCCAAAATGGAAGAGATCACCCTCATTCCCGGTGAGACCACTGTACTTTTCCTCTCTTCTGTGGCAAAAGATCTAAACCTCAATGAAGAAAAATTAAACAACTACTATAAGACTTTATCTGTCTACCCTGAAGCGGGTATTTATGCAGACACCTATTATGTACCTTATGGCATTAACGAAAAGCATCTCATCCATTTTCTACTTTCTTCTTCTGAAAAAAAGTATAAAGAGATCTCTGAGAAAATTTATGGGACATACAGTAAAAAGAAATGGCTTAACACACTCATCATCGCTTCCATCATACAAAAAGAAGCTGCCAACAGCAAAGAGATGCCCCTTGTCTCATCGGTCATCTATAACCGTTTAAAAAAAGGGATGCCTTTGCAGATGGATGGGACACTGAACTATGGCAAATATTCACACATAAAGGTCACGCCTGAACGCATAGAAAATGACACAAGCAGATTTAATACCTATAAACACAAAGGGTTGCCGCTCTCACCCATTGGAGCAGTCAGTTTTGACGCGATCAAAGCTGCTATAAAACCGGCTAAAACAGACTATCTCTATTTTATGAAAAATGCACAGGGGAAACATGACTTTTCGTCCACCTTTAAAGCACATCGTGCCAACATTAGAAAAGCAAGGTCATCCTTTAAAAAGTAACTGCCAGACATTGAGAATGAACATCGTGATGAACCCTACTTTATAGACCATGAATTCATTGCGTTCTATAAAAGATTTACTTTTGTCAAAGTAGGGTTTTACTTTTTCCGGATTGCTGATCTCATACTGCATTTCTGAGTAGTTGTGGTAACGTTTGTCTGTGTCTGTCTCCAGTGCCCTTAGCATTACGGCTTCTAACCATGTGGGTATTTTGGCATTAAGTTTACTGGGTGCTTTGATGTTTTTTTCAAAAGAGGGACTTTGAAAAGGTTCTACCTCTCCAAAAGGGAACTTACCTGTGAGCACTTCATACAGGGTCACCCCTATGGCATAAACTTCTGTTTGTTCATTCACAGGAGAACGTTTAAAACGTTCAGGTGCGAGATATGACGGCGTACCTGCCCTTGTAACGTTTGAGTAGGCTTCGGTAATACTCCCAAAATCTATCATTTTAAACACCAACTTTTCTTTTCGTCTGGTAAGCATAATATTTTCAGGTTTAATGTCTCCATGTACCAGGTCATACTTAATGAGAAACTGAGACATTTTAAGTAAAAACTGTGCCAGTTCCACACTTAGATCAACAGAGAGTTGTTTTTTTTCTGTATATGCTTTGAGTGTCTCTCCCTCAACAAAAGCCATGATGTAATAGCGGTGTGTTCTGTTTTTTGGCACCACGGCTTTAGGGAAAAACCCTGCTTTTAAGCGTTTTGCCATCCATACTTCTTTGACAAAAAGGTCAAGCTGGACTTCATCATCTATCGCTTCATAAGGTACAAACTTGATGACATAGTTCAAGCCTCTTTTTTCACAAAGCCAGGTACGATCATTTTGTATCAGTGATTTGACCAACTTGTAACCGTCTATCACTTCCCCCGCTTTATAGTGTTCCTGTACAATGAGATCACTCTGCTTAAATTTAAGTCTTGGATCAAGTTCTTTGATCTCAAGAACAACGGCTGTGGTATCATCAGGAAGATTGTCGTCATGCAGTTTTGAAGCTTTTTTCACTAAAAAAGAAGCACCCATTTTCATGCCCTCTGCCATTTGCTCTGTCGTCAGTTCATTGTAAAGCCCATCAGAACATAAAAGTATCTGATCTCCCTGCTGGAGGTTGTTTTCAAAGTAGTACGGAGAAACTGTCTCCTCTAAACCCATGGCAGAGGTCAAGACATTTTCCATGCCTTCTTCATCCATCGCATGGTCATCGGAAAGTTGTGAGAACTCTCCTTTTCTATGCAGGTAAATGCGGCTGTCTCCCACATTTGCCCCATATAGTCTATCTCCTTCTATAACCACCATAGCAAGTGTGGTAACCAATTCTTCACGCTCATAGTCTTCCATGGACTCCATATAAAGTACGCGATTGATGTTTTCAACAAAGTGCAGTATGGACTTTTCCATAGACCAGGATCTTGGTCTGTTCTTAAGGGAATGTACCAAAAAATTTGATGTACGTTTTGCTGCCTCCGCCCCCTGCATCGCTGAACCTACACCATCACATACTACAGCAACCGTAATGTTCTCCATCACCTTCACTTCAAAGAAGTCATCGCCCTTGAGCTGTGTACCTTTAGCGAGAGTGAGTCCTGACGTTAGTATGTTTTGCTTTGACATGGGTGTTTACCTTCTATTTTATAGCATTTATTATAGCACTATATTTGATATAATGTATTTAATAAATGCGTAAAAT
>DQVY01000260.1 GCA_015661535.1 Sulfurovum sp.
AGATCCATTATGTATAACTGTAACCCCGAAACTGTTTCTACAGATTATGATACTTCTGATGTCCTCTACTTTGAACCTATTGATTTTGAGCATGTGAGAAATGTGATAGAGAGAGAAAAACCAGACGGTGTCATTGTGCACTTTGGTGGACAAACGCCACTTAAACTGGCTAAAAACCTTACTGCCATTGGTGCCAAGATCTCAGGTACTACGGCAAAAGTCATTGACCTGGCTGAAGACAGAGAACTCTTCTCTGCATTTATTAATGATCTGGGGCTTAAACAGCCTGAAAATGGTACGGTCATTGCAAAAGATGAAGCTATATCTGTAGCAGGCCGTATTGGCTACCCGGTACTTGTACGTCCCTCTTTTGTACTTGGCGGACGCGGCATGAAAACAGTCTACTCTGATGATGAATTAAGACAATACATGGATGAAGCTGTCTCTGTTTCCCACGATGCGCCTGTACTTATAGACAAATTCCTTGACAATGCCATTGAACTTGATGTCGATGCTATTTGTGATGGCAAAGAGGTTTACATCGGTTCTGTGATGCAGCATATTGAAGAAGCGGGTATTCACTCTGGTGACTCTGCCTGTTCATTGCCTCCGGTATCTATTTCCGAAGCCCTGCAGGAAGAAGTAAAAAAGCAAACTGCCGACATAGCCCTTGGTTTGGGTGTGGTTGGACTGATGAATATTCAGTATGCAATTCATAAAGGTGAAATTTACCTTATTGAGGTCAATCCCAGAGCTTCAAGAACCGTGCCGTTTGTTTCAAAAGCTACCGGTGTTCCACTTGCAAAAGTAGCCACCAGAGTCATGATACAGGGAGACTTGAGAGAAGCACTGAAGTTCTACGATACCTTTAATGTTGTGAATTTTGATAAAGAGATCATGGAGCCTAGACTTAAAGGGCACGTAGCCGTTAAAGAAGCTGTTTTCCCTTTTAACAAGTTACCGGGCTCAGACCTTATTTTAGGCCCTGAAATGAAATCTACAGGTGAGGTCATGGGTCTCTCTGACACCTTTGGTATCTCTTTTGCTAAAAGTCAATTTGCATCCAAGAACAACATACCGTTAGAAGGTAAACTTTTCATCTCGCTTACTGAAAATGACAAAGACTATGCGGGGGAAGTAGGTAAAATGTTTACAGACCTTGGTTTTGAAATAGTAGCAACATCAGGCACACATGCTGCACTTCAAGCAGCAGGTGTGGATTCTATAAAGGTACTCAAAATCTCAGAAGGCCGTCCAAATATTGATGACATGATCAAAAATGAAGAGATCGCCATTGCTATCAATACTTCAGACAATGCAGGAAGTAAAACAGATGCCAGGACTATTAGACAATCGGTTCTTTCAAATAACGTAGCCTACTTTACCACTATTGCTGCAGCAAGAGCTACAGCTGCGGCTATAAAAGAGCTTAAAGCTACCAGTGGGGAGCTTGTACCTAAAGCGTTACAGGATTATTTGGCATAGTAGTCATACTATGCTGACATTCTGACATTTTCAGAGGGAGTTTCTCTCTTTTATATACTTTCAAAATCCGGGCATGCTTCCATGATCTCTTTTAATTCACTATATTCCATCTCATGTGCTTTTGCAACTGCAGATTCGGTCACATACCCTCCTGCAACATTGACACCACTGTAGACAGCACTCTCTTTTAAACTTGCCTGCTTCCATCCCAAATCTGCTATCTTTTTTACATAAGGCAAGGTTGCATTTGTTAAAGCATAGGTTGCAGTGACGGGATAATCACCCGGCATATTGGCTACACAGTAGTGTATTACTCCATCTACTACAAAAACAGGGTCATCATGGGTTGTTGGTCTGGAGGTCTCTATACACCCGCCCTGATCGATAGCAACATCTACCAAGACTGCTCCTTTTTTACAGAGGGAGAGCATCTCTTTTGTGATCATATGTGCTGCCTTTTCTCCTGTACTATATACAGCACCTATGACAATGTCTACCGTAGGAAGGATCTTCTCTATATTGTAAGGGCTGAAATAGAATGTTGAAACCTTATCTGGCATCAGGGTTTCAAGTGCATTCATACTGCTTGGGTTTCTTCCCATGATCACGACATCCGCACCAAGTCCCACTGCAATCTTAGCTGCATTTTTAGCCACTGTCCCGCTCCCTATGATCAACACCCTAGAAGGAAGAACACCGGTTGCCCCACCTATGAGCACACCCATACCATTGGTATGGGCTGAAAGGAAATGACTGGCCACCATCGGTGCAATTCTTCCGGCTATTTGACTCATTGGCTCAAGCAACGGTACTCTTTTCCCCTCCTGTACCGTTTCATAGGCAATGGCAACAACTTTTTTCTCTTTAAGTACTTCTGTCAATTCTCTCAGCGGTGCAAGATGCAAGTAGGTAAAAAGTATCTGTCCTTCCCTTAAAAGATCATACTCCTGTGCCTGTGGTTCTTTCACCTTTAAGATCATTTCACAAGACCCAAATATCTCTTGGGGATTTTGCAGTATCTTGGCTCCTGCTTCGATGTACTCAGCATCAGGAAAACCGCTTTTTACCCCTGCTTCTTTTTCTATATATACCTCATGACCACTCTCTACAAGTACTTTTACACCCGCAGGAATGATACCTACCCGGTACTCTTTGGTCTTTATCTCTTGTGGAATACCTATTTTCATATAAACTCTCCTATTAGCTGAAATAAATCAAATATTCTCTTACTGATACTATGGTACATATATCAAAACATCATGTTTTGTCTCTCTTAAGATATACGTTGCAACGCTTCCTAATAGTGTGTTAAAGCCTGAAGTACCGCGAGAACCTATAACAACCAGATCATAACACTCTTTATTGATATATTTAACCAATGCTGATTTAGAGTCCAGATCATTATCAATGACTTCACCTTTTTTGAGAGAAAGTTCTTTGATAAAATTTTTCATCTCTTTTTTTGCTGAAGAGAGCCCTACATTATTATATTCAAAGATCTCAGGACCCATAGTGGCATAAGGTACTTCCATAGCATACTCAGTTTGAACAGTAACAACAAATATATCCTTCTATTTTACTCCTAAAAAGCTAATAAAACAAAGCTAATGCATTAATCGAAATATTAAAATAAAGTAGTAAAATAAAATACAAGATATAACCGAAGTTCCTCATTTGTAAGTAGGAGACATGATGTATTTTCATACAAAAACTATTGATCAAGTATTCCAGTCACTCGATACCAATATTTCTGGATTAAATGAGGATAAAATAGCAAAAAGGCAAGAAAAATACGGACTGAATATTCTTCCTTCAGAAGATGAAAAAACCCTCTTTTCTCATTTTTTACAACAATTTAAAAGCCCCATTATCTATATCTTATTACTTGCCACATTTATGGCTCTCAGTATTCAAGAATATTCGGATGCAGGTTTTATTCTCATGGTTTTACTATTGAATGCAGTGATTGGCACCTATCAGGAATATTCCGCTTCTAAAAAAGCCAAACTACTTGAAAACCTCATTAAAGCAAATGCCATCGTTATAAGAGATGGCGTTTTACAAGAGGTAGATAGTCGATATATCGTACCTGGCGATGTATTGATATTTGAACCTGGTACAAAAGTGTCTGCAGATATAAGACTAATCGAAAGTACAAATCTCATGGTGGATGAGTCATTGCTCACGGGGGAATCTGTTGAAGTCACTAAAGATGCCCTATTTCTCAGCGAGAATGAGAAACTTCGTATACCGGAAAGAAAAAATATGCTTTTTGCAGGCACCTATATCTCCTCAGGAAGGGCTAAAGGTGTTGTATCCGCTATAGGAAAAGAGACTGAAGCAGGTAAAATAGCCCAACTTCTTTCTAAAAAAAGCAAGGCCAAGATCCCTCTTCTGGAAAAGATGGAAAAACTCTCTTTCAGCATCTCCATAGTCATAGGTATTATGGTTATTATACTCTTTGCTATAGGTTTACTCAAAGGTATGACCTTTTATGCGCTCTTCCTATTTTCAGTTGCATTGGCAGTTTCAACTATTCCAGAAGGCCTTCCTGTTGCCATTACAGTTGCACTTACTTCTGCCTCTTTAGCCATGTCCAAACGTAATGTCATTATACGCAAACTGGCTGCCATAGAAGGTCTTGGTGCCTGTACACTCATTGCTTCTGATAAAACAGGAACACTCACTCAAAACAAACTCTCTGTAGAATATTTTATCTCCCCTACACAAGTGTATGATAAGAATACCATTCATGAAGCCCATGACAAAGTCTACTTAGCTTCTGTACTCTGCAATGAAATGCATTATAAAAAAGTAGAAAAAGGTGGTATCGACTTTTTTGGTGACCAGGTAGATGTCGCTTTGGCACGCTTTGCTGAAAATGCAGATGAATCCTACATCACAGGTGCTAAATCTTATAGAAAGATCGATGAGATACCATATGAGCCTATTAATCGATTTTCAGCAGTTATGGTGCAACAAGGGGGAAAAGTATTTCAATTTTCCAAAGGTTCACCCGAAACAGTACTTGAACACTGCGATGTTACAGAAGAAGAAAAAAAGAAAATATTGGCAGATGTAGATGCTTGGGCACTCAAAGGCTATAGAACCATTGCACTTGCCTATAAAGAGTCTGAAGATGATAAAAAGATCAATCTCAATCACTTTTCCTATCTCGGTTTTGTAGCCATCATAGACCCTGTAAGAGAAGAGAGTCCTGATGCTATAAAAAAAGCACAGAAAGCAGGTATAAAAGTGGTGATGATCACCGGTGATCACCCAAATACGGCACTCTGTATTGCAAAAGAACTTGGTATTGCATCTTCAGATTCCGGAGTAATGAGTGAAGATGAGTTAGTGGCATGGGAAGAACAGGGAGAAGATCCGGGAACATTAAAAGAGATCAGTGTTTTTTCCCGTGTTACACCGGAACAAAAAATGAAAATAGTCATAGCCTATCAGAAACTTGGTCACTATGTTGCAGTTACAGGGGATGGTGTGAATGATGCACCTGCCCTAAGACATGCTAATATTGGTGTTGCTATGGGTGAAAGTGGTACAGATATCGCAAAAGCTACTTCTGACATTATCTTAACAGATGACAATTTTAGATCAATTGTTAATGGTATTGAGGAAGGAAGACGCGCACATGACAATATTAGAAAAGTTATTTATCTGCTTATTTCAACAGGCTTTGCCGAGCTGATCTTGGTTATGCTTTCTTTTATTACAGGTTTGCCTCTGCCTCTACTTCCCGTCCAACTTCTATGGCTAAACCTTGTTACAAATGGTATACAAGATGTCATGCTTGGACTTGAGAAAGCAGAACCTGGACTTTTAAAGAAAAAGCCAAGATCACCTAAAGAACCTTTATTTAATACACTTATGCTCAGGCGTATCATTGTTGCTGGTCTCTATATAGGCTGTATTTCATTTATTCTCTTTTATTTTTTACTTGAACAAGGACACAGTGAAGAGAGTGCCCGAAACATTACACTCCTGCTTATGGTACTTTTTGAAAATGTACATGTTTTTAATGCCAGAACTGAATACAACTACTTATTTAATATAGGATATAAAAGTAGTTCTATGCTCATTCTATTGGTCATATTCACCCAAGTACTGCACATTACCAGCATGCATATTCCCTTTATGCAAAATCTACTTTCAACACAACCTGTCTCTTTAAATAGCTGGTTATTTCTCTCTCTGATCGCACTTGGTTTGGTTCTTGTTATGGAGACCGATAAATGGCTCATGTTAAGAAAGCATCAAAAGAATGAGATATAATAAAATAGACAAGGTGGTATTATGAGAATCATCATTATAGGCGGCGGTATCGCTGCAGCATATTTGGCTAACCATATCAAAAACCTTAGATCAAAAGTGGAAGTCTTGATCGTATCAGAAGAATCTGTCCCTCCTTATGACAGGATACACCTTTGTGCTCTGGTAGATCAAAGTGCTGCCCTTGAAGATATCTCTTTAACACTAAACCCTACCGTTCAACTGGAACTCAATCAAAAGATCACTTCTATCGATAGAAGATCCAAAAGAATATTTTCTGCCCATGCTTCTTTTTCCTATGATACACTTATCATCGCTACAGGTTCTGTTCCCCAAACGCTTTTTGATATTAGCGGACTTAAAAATGCTTCTGTGTTTCGAAATGCAAACGATTGTAGAAAGATCCTTGAAGGTATAAGAGACAAAGAAGTAGTCATCGTTGGGTCTGGACCCATAGGTCTTGAGCTCATGGAAACATTGAATAAGATGCAAAGTGTTAAACATATCACCCTGCTCGTACGGGGAGATTCTCTGTATGACAGAATGTTATCTCCTCAGGCGAAAAAAGAGATAGAGTCTTGTTATCTTAAAGATGGAAAAATAACCATTTCCTATGAAGATGAGATCATTGAAAAGCAAATTCAAAATGGCGAAATAACCCTTTTAAAAACAAAAAAACTGGAGATCAAAAACCCTTTTCTTATTTTTGGTGTGGGGATCAAACCCAATATAGATTTTGCAAGAGAGAGTTTGGCCTGCGACAAAGGCATACTTACCAACTCAAAAATGCAAACAGAAGATGAAAACATTTATGCGGTAGGTGAAGCTGCGCAAATTAAGGCGTTAAATTTTATCGCCAGTCACGTCAAAGAGTGTACACTTCAGGCAGATGCGGCTATTCATACTATATTAGGTTTAAAAGAGGCCGAATTTAAACTTGCAGTGATGATCGATATGCTTAAAGTGAGTACCTATGAACTCATAGATGTAAGGTTGCCGGAGCGTATATCAAAAGTTGAAAAGATCTTGATCACTTCTGAAAAAGAGCATCGTATAGATGAATATTTTGTGGAAGATGACAAACTCAAACGCTTTATAGGTATCAACACGAAGGAGGACATAGGCTACCTTGAATCTTTAATACAAAATGCCCAGAATATAGACCCCGGCTACCTCTACCAAAATAGACAATTAGGAGACAGAGGCAGACTGATCTGTTCTTGTGAACACACATATGATCAAGATATTGTCAATACAGTAGTTACTCATGGTGTAAAGAACTTCCTGGAATATGGAAACTATTCTCAAGCGGGACGTGTCTGTGGAAAGTGTAAGAAAACGGTTGAAAGTATTATCCAAAATTCGCAGCATCTCATTGATCCGGATCTAGTCAAAAAAAGTCCTGAAGAGATGGCAAGAGAAGAGAAGATCGCTCTGGTTGAAAAACGTATAGAAAAATACAATAGACTACACCCTCATAACCAACTTACTTCCGAACAGTTCTCTGCTTCTTTAGATGCATTTGACATTACAAAAAAAGATCTCAACAGCTGGGTATCTATGGTCACAGCAACCATGCAACTTCATCCGGAATTTGAAACAGTGGTCCAAGAGAGTGTAGAGAATTTAAACAAACTCCCCATTATCTGGCTGGAGTTGGCTGACTGTTCCGGGAACTCTGAAGCATTCATCAAGTCTGCACATCCGGGTATTGAAGATCTTATTTTTGACTATATTTCACTGGACTATCATGAACTGTTAATGTCTGCCTCCGGAGACCAAAGTGAAAGTGTTTTGGAAAATATTATTAAAACCCAAAAAGGTGCCTATGTACTGATTGTTGAGGGAGCAATACCTTTGGCAATGGATGGTAAATACCTTCGTATCGGACCTAAAGGAGAAACAGGGCTTGCATTACTGCAAAAATGTGCCAAAG
>DQVY01000281.1 GCA_015661535.1 Sulfurovum sp.
TGAGTATTTTTTGCACTTTTCCGTAGGTAATGTAACCTGTGGATTGGTCCTCTTTAAGTACGATGCCGACATTCATGCCATACTTGATGTCCGCTCTTTTTTCTCCCTCTGCCATCTTATGCCTTTGGTTCGTAGTTCAATGCTTTTTTTACACTCTCAACAGAACAGAAAAACATGGCATCAAAAATAGGGTTTAATTTTGTTTTCTCCTCATTTATCATATCAAAAGGTTGAAAAAAGAAACCAGGCCCATCTTGAGGGTCAGCAGGTTTCACATGAAAGACGATGGGTTTTAAAGTGCGTACAACATTGAGGATCTTTTTATAATTTTTCTCTTCTTTTTTTGGCAGTAAATTATCTTGTTCACTCTCTTTGACACGCGCTTTGAGCAGGACTTGAAGTTTGTCATTAAAAATGACTTTGTTCCATTTGATGGTACCTTCTTCAATTTTAAATTCAGAGTTTCCTGCAGTCAGTGGATGGGGTTTTGTTTCACGAATGGCTTCAAGCAGATTGAGGAAAAAGTTTTTTCCTCCAAAGTTGTTGGCACATTGTAAAAGTTTTTCATGATGTTGTTTTTTTTCTTCATCTGTAAGGGTGTTAAAGTCGCACATAGAATTTCTTTATATTAATTTGTGTAATTATACCTAAAAACCTAGATTAAATAGCTATTTGACTATAATACATGCAATATAGAATAAGGGTCACACTTGCAGCAATACACAGCATACAATATGGTCAACCAAGAAGCGTTAGAAAAAGACATCGATGATATAAAAGAACATATGGAACCAGTAAGCGAGGCTGATTTTCAACATTTACTTAAAATGGAACGATGGGGACGCTTTGCTACCTTTTCAGGCTATGGGATTATTTTACTTTTAAGTATTTTGGGTTTAGTTGTTGAACTTAGTACCTTTATTTATGTACTGTTATTTATTGTTTCTGCGTTACTCATTAGTACAGGAAATGTTTCGCGATGGTCAAATGTGACACATCCCATTTTGCATGGTGCTTACGACAAAGTACCCAATGTACCTGCACGTTATACAAAAAAACATTATGCAAAAGGTCCTAGACGTTTTATTGACTGGCTAGACTGGATCAAGCCAGATGCATGGTCTTATGAGCATAACATTATGCATCACTACCACCTGGGAGAAGAAGATGACCCAGATAACGTTGAGCGTAATTTACAATGGTTAACGCAGTCCAATGTACCCATGTGGCTTAGATATATTATTGTCTATGGATTTACGGCTATGTGGAAGTTTGTCTACTATGCACCCAATACGCTAAGAATACTTAAAAATAAAAAAAGAAAAGAGCAAGACAAACTGGAAATTAAAGACTTTAACTATAACCCTAAAACAAAAGATGGCTTAGAGTTATGGATGGAGTATTATTTACCGTATATCATAATAAAATTTATGGTATTTCCACTCTTCTTTTTACCTTTTGGTGTGTCTGCATTTCTTACTGCACTAGGTATACTTGTTTTAGCAGAATTACTCACGAACGTGCACTCATTTACGGTCATCGTGCCTAACCACTCAGCTGAAGACATTTATATGTTTTCTGAACCGAGTAAAAGTCAGGGAGAATTTTATCTTAGACAGATCATGGGTTCTGTAAATTACAATACAGGCTCAGACTTTATTGACTTTCTGCATGGTTTCTTAAACTACCAGATAGAGCACCATCTTTTCCCAAATATGCCACTAAGCTACTACCAAAAGATGCAACCCATTGTCAAAGAGATATGTAAAAAGCATAACTTAGAGTACAGACAGGAATCGGTCTTTAAACGTGCCTATATGACCATAGAGTTGATGGTAGGTAAAACGAAGCTTTTAAGAGTGGACGGCATTTAAAATGAGTACTGAGGCGAGGCTTGCCCGCATCGACGACATTCTCACACGAAAACAACCTACACTTCAAGTCATGCTGGACAATGTGCATAACTCTCAGAATCTCTCCACCATCATACGTACAGCAGATGCTGTGGGCATACTGGATATTTATTACTCCAGTAAAGAGAATGAAACACTTCGCATTCATAAAACGATTACCCAAGGTGCACATCGATGGACACAGAGACACAGGATAAAAGATGGTGACACTGTAAAATTTTTACAGAAGAAGAAAAAAGAAGGCTTTCAGGTTGTGGTGACACATTTGGAAGAAGATGCAGTCTCTTTTAGAGAAGTTGACTATACCAAGCCTACGCTCATTGTGATGGGTAATGAAAAAGAGGGGGTGAGTGCTGATGTCATAGCAGAAGCCACAGATGTGATAGTCATTCCCATGCAGGGGATGGTACAAAGCCTCAATGTCTCAGTAGCCACAGCACTCATACTCTACGAAGCCCAAAGACAGTTGACTAATGCAGGCAGTTACGACACTCCTCAAATAAGCTTAGAAAAAAGAGATACCATTAAAAAAGAGTGGGTCTACCGTGATACTGTAGCACGAAGATCTAAAGGGGAAATTGCTTTAGAGTTTAAAGAAGAGCTGATCGTGTTTGACGAGGATATCCCCGAAGGGATATGAGTCTTATTTAAGTTTTCCATTTCCGTAGTGTTCGAAAAGGTAATTGGTCGTCTCTTTGATGGCTTGTTCGTCCATAGGTGCTTTGAAGTGGTCTACCATTTTCATGACTTTTCCATGCCAAAACTTTTTAGACTGTCTTCCCTGATTAATGATGTACCCAAAAGAGTGGCACATAAGACAGTTTGTCTGAATGGCATCAAAGCCTTTCCCCATCTTTATAGGAAAAGCAACGTAAGGTACTTCTATTTTCTCTTTTACCTGTGCAAAAAGTGCTGATGTTAACAGTGCTGTAATTAAAATTAGTTTCTTCATTATATTACCTCCACAGTAACTTCATCAATACCATTGTATTTGTACCCGCCATGATTCCATAAAATATCTTTTGACAATGGTTGCTCTTCACCAATTTTATTGATGGCTTTTGCCATGATCGTTACTTTTCCTAAGGTGTTAGGTTTAAAAGAAAATCTAAATGCACGGTAAGCATAACGTCCGAGTTTACCATCATCTAAAAGTGCTTTTTCCCATGTTTTTCCTGCATCAGTAGAAACCAATACCTCTTTAATACCATGTCCATCATCGAACGCTACACCACGGACAACCGTATGTGATTTAAGACTGAGTTTGTCACCATTCTCTGGGTACCCGATAATAGATTTTACATTCATCTTTTTAATTGGTTTTGTTTTTGGAAACTTTTTCTCTGGTGTTTCCGACTCGGTTTCATTGTCTGGTACACGGTAGGCGACATCCATAAAGAAAAGTTTTTTGTACTTATTGGTCACAGTAATGTTTGAAAGCATTTTCACCCATGAGTCAGAGTAGTAACCCGGAAGTACAAGTCTAAGAGGGTAACCGTTTAGGTACGGCAGGTCTTCACCACTCATCTCATAAGCAAGTATGACGTTGTCATCTAGTTCTGTCAGTTCAAGTTCACGTATGAACTCAGGTGTTTCATAATAGGCGGCTTTTTCTGAACCGTTAAAACCTATCCATTTGGCATCTTTTTTAAGGCCTGCATGATCAAGGATATCTCTTAAACGTACCCCTTTCCATGTAGCACAACCCATCGCACCAGAACCCCATTGGATCCCGCCTGCTATTGGTTTAAAGGCTGAACGGCTGTTACCGCCACACTGTAACACAGCAGTCACTTCTACTTGTTCAAACTTTGTTTTGAGGTCATTGAGTGAAATTTTAAGTTCTTTTTCTACTAAACCATTGACGGAAATAGTAAAGGTATCCGGGTCAATGTAAGTAGGTATATCTGGCATATGCCAACGTACAAAAAACTGGTCATTGGGTGTAAGCACAGAAGTAAATACCTCTCTGGGTGTTTCAAGCAAAGGTGGTCTGTCTGAATACATAATAAGCGGTCTCTTCTCAGGAAAAGTAACCATAGATACTTTTCTGTTATCTACAGGCTGCCCAGTTGTCCCTGCCTCAAGTGTACTGCTGCCAACAGCTGCTGCACCTGCAACCACTGCTGCTTTTTTAAAAAAGTCTCTTCTTTCCATAAATAGCCTTTAATGAATTTGATTGTACATGATAGATAACGTAAAAGTTATGTGGCATGTGAATTTATGATAATTATGGGTTAATATGACTTAATTAGTACTGAATACCTTGGGAAAAAGCCTATAAAGAGACCTAGTATTTAAAATGTATTTTAATATGCATATTATAATAAATATAACTTACATATGAAAGATAAAGAACTGATATAATAAGTTATTCGGGTGTATTGTATGATCGATCACCTGCATCGCCAAGCCCGGGTAAGATAAACATATTTTCATTAAGCGCATCATCTATTTGGGCAATATAGATATGGGTATTGGGATGTTTTTGTTTGAGAATAGCCATACCTTCAGGAGAAGCAATGATGTTGAGTGAAATGATCTTTTTTGGGGATCTGGACTCAATGAGAGACAGTGCATCACAGAGTGATCCGCCTGTTGCAACCATGGGATCTAAAAGTATGACAGTTTTACCTTTACATTCGGGAACACGGTCATAATAGAGTACGCTCTGATGGGTTTTTTCATCACGTTTCATGGCTAAGAAACCAGAAGATGCTTTTGGAAAAAGAGCAGTAGCTGATTCTATCATGGGAAGACCTGCGCGTAAGATAGTCACAAAGAGAAGATCTTCTTCTTTGATGAACCCAAATGTCTGCTTACCTTTCCATGTAGTAATCGTCTGCGTTTCAAGTGTTTCTGTTTTGAGTGCTTCATAGGCCAAAAGCCGTGTTAATTCTTGTACAATATGACGAAAACGTAATGCATCGGTACTTGTTTCTCTTAAATGGTTTACCAAGGTTTTGCTAACAGGGTTTGAAAGTTCATAGATCATAAAATACCTTTTACTTTGGAATAAGCTATTATACCTACTTGTTGGGAGTTATGTTAGAA
>DQVY01000069.1 GCA_015661535.1 Sulfurovum sp.
ATATTGTCCCAAATAGACAGAGGCATCTATTTTTTTGAGGTAATTTTCTGCCAAATCTTTATAGGCATCCTGATACGCCTCTTTCATGGCATCATACTTCGTATAGTCTATCTTTATCTCTCCATCATGGCTGATGATCCCTGAGCCAAATAAAATATCCAGGTGAATAAGCCCTTCACAATAGTAAGGCAAAACTTCCCCCACTTCACGCCAGGCCATAAGTCCTACTGCACGAGAGACAAGATCATTTACCACATGCTCTTTTAAAGATTCACGTTCGTTATGGAAAAATGCCATGAGCCCGCCTGATGTGGCTTTAAACTCTTCTATATTTTTAAACTGTCCAGTGACATTCATTTTCGTCTCTGTATCAGCGTCTATCCATAAAATATGCCCATATTCATGTCCTACTGTAGAGATGTCATAGATCTCCTGCCATAATGTCGGGTTGGTATCGATAAGTGCTCTTTGCGACTTTACAAATGCTTTTCCCATCGTCTCAACGGAAAGTTTCATAATAGGCTTAGACTTCTTGGACTCCATGACAAAATCTGCATAGGCAAAGATCTTTTTGCCTAACTCTTCTGAGACCTGTTCATCATTTGGTACTACTTGCGCAGAAAAAAGTCCATTGAACTCTGCGCCATAGTACAGTATAGGTTGTCCTATATAAAGCTGTGTTTCATCTACCTGTGTAAGGTTTTTAGCCATTATTTTTTGAGCTTCAGTACCAAATACTTCTGCCATAGAAGACGCAAAACCTTTAATGTTTTCTCTTGTAGGGGATCCCTCTTGCAGGTTAGGATTCACTATACGTAGATCCCATTCCAAGGCAACAGCATTTCTGTAATGGTCTTCATAGTATTCTAAAGGGTGCCCTATCTGCAGCGGGGTTTTCACTGCCATCCATTTTCTGTCCACTTCTGCCCATTTTCCTATGAGTTCATCTACTATAGTATGTTCAAATGCCTCTTTCAGTGCAGACAAATAGGCTATCCACTCTTCCTTTTGGTTAAAGACCTCATCTACTTCTAATTCCAGACGTTTGATAAGTTGGCTTAATGCCCTGGTTACTGCGTTGACTTGTTGAGGGAAAGCTTCTGCATAGGCTACTGACTTATATTGGTCTTCGACAGGCTCAGCTACCGATTTCACCTCGTTCACTGAGCTTGTCGAAGTGCTAACTTTTTGAAGTACAGAGTAACATCTGTCACCTACATTGCCATTGTCATCTTTATCCAGCAGACCTTGGGTTTGTAACATGTCAAGTACTTTGGCATCATCGTTGTCAAACATCTTTGACAATTCAGGGTTGATCGTGTTTATGATCTGGTGGGTCCATTCACTCTGCCACAAGGTCATATGCTGCCCTACATAATGTACACCATAGATTAAAGAGCGATAGAACGGGGTTAAAAGCTGTTCTTGTTCTATCCATTGCAACAACGCCTCATGCCGTTCTGTATGGAAATGACTTACAAAACCATAGGCTACTTCTTTTTTGTGCTGTATCTTTCTCTCGTCAAAGCCATTTTTCTTCATGACCTGCTCCAAAGCATCTTCACGTAAAGAGACAAGACGTGTCAACCCTGCCATATAGCCTTCATCATCCCTGGGTATGTTCATAGTTGTTAAAAAGAACTTCAACAAACTTTCTGCTTTTGCGTGGCCTTTCTCTTTGTCTAAAAGGTCATAATAACTGTTTAACTCTGCTTGTCTTGTTTGCAGCTCATCATAAATACGCTGCAGGTCTTTCATAAAATCTTGTTTGTTCATTCTCTCTACTCTCTTTTCTTCTATTTTTCTACTGTAGGGTGCTGTCCCCTGACCGCACCAAACATATCAATTTAAAGGTGCTGTGAGGGCACAGTACCCTACATTTATTTATTTTGTAACATCCCAATAATTGGCTTAGCCAAAGTAAGAGCCTTCCCACGGTGTGAGATCTCAGACTTCACTTCATCTTCCATTTCTCCAAGGGTTTGATTATAACCATTAGGAATAAACACAGGGTCATACCCAAAGCCTTTTTCTCCTCTAAGTTCAATAATAACCTCTCCATGCATCCAACCATGCACCACATATTCACCATATTTAGAGACTATTGAAATAGCCGCCGTATAATAAGCAGGTGTGGAAGAGAGTCCTTTTTTCTTTACTTCGTCCACCAACTTATAGAGGTTCTCTTTATCTGTGGCATCTTCTCCTGCATATCGTGCAGAGTAAATACTCGGCTCACCTCCAAGTACAGGCAATGAAATACCAGAATCATCAGAAATAACCAAATAGTCACCTTCTGGATCTTTCTCTTGAAGTTTTTCATAAATGGTACGTGCTTTAATGAGTGCATTGGCTGCAAAGGTATCACCATCCTCTACAATCTCAAATTCGCCTAATAGCTCCGAAAAAGGCTGTACTTCATCTTTACACATCTGTTTAAATTCACGCAATTTACCTTTGTTACCCGTTGCCAAGACTAACTTCATTGGTTCTTAACCTTTTAGTACTATAATAAGAGAAATTTTATCGTATTAAAGGTATCACTATGATTAAACAAATTATGCCTCTCAGTCTCATTGTTGCACTAAGATTCTTCGGACTTTTTATTGTCCTCCCTGTACTCTCCATCTATGCCTTAGATATGGAAGGTGCCACACCGTTTTTAGCAGGTCTTGTTGTGGGTGGTTATGCACTTACGCAGGCAGCCTTTCAGGTACCATTTGGAATGATGTCCGACAAGTTTGGACGTAGACATATTCTCTTCTTTGGACTTGTTATATTCATTATTGGTTCTGTTGTGGCTGCACTTGCCGATGATATTTATATGTTACTCATCGGACGTTTTTTACAAGGTGCCGGTGCCATCGGTTCAGTCGTTTCTGCCATGATAGCTGACCTTGTAAAAGAAGAACAGCGTGCACATGCTATGGCTATCATGGGTGGAACCATTGCTATGTCTTTTGCTGCTGCGATGATCATCGCACCTATTGTGGGTGGTAACTGGGGGATAGACAAACTTTTTTGGCTTACTGCCGTACTATCTGTTTTAGCCATAGCAGTACTCTTTACCTCAGTACCTAAACCTCCCCGTATCGTACATACCTATACAGAAGCTGAATCCAAATTTACAGAAGTCTTTAAAGACAAAGCACTGACACGGATGTACATCACTTTTCTTTTCCACTCCAGCATTATGACGATGGCATTTTTCATCATCCCTCTTGTCATGACACAAAGTGTTGAAGAAGGTGGTTTCGGCTGGGAGAAAGCAGAACTTTGGAAGGTCTATTTCCCTGCGATGATCTTTGGATTCATCGCCATGGCACCTGCTGCGATCTTTGGTGAAAAGTACGGTAAAGGGAAAGAGATATTTATGATCTCTGTAGCAGTCATCTTCTTAGGTTTCTTAGCCATGGGCTTTGCCACTGAAGCATGGGTATTTGTTTTGGGTGTGGTGCTTTTCTTTATAGGGTTTAACATGTTTGAGCCACTGCTTCAAAGTTTTGTAGCCAAATTTGCCAAAGTACACCAAAAAGGTGCCGCACTTGGTGTCGC
>DQVY01000036.1 GCA_015661535.1 Sulfurovum sp.
AAAACACTCTCTCTTTCTTCATCTACAGATGCTAAAATAGATGCTTTGAAAGATATACTTATCTCTAAATTGATCAAACGAAACATTGCAGGTAAGTCTTTGGAAGAGGTAAAAACGGAGGGTATTTCCGGTGGTAATACAAAAGTGATCTACCGTATCGTTGATACCATAGATAAAGATGAAGCAAAACAGATCGTCAAAGCCATTAAAGCAATGAAAGTGAAAGTTACGCCGTCTATTCAAGGTGATGAAGTACGTGTTACTGGTAAGAAGATAGATGATTTGCAGGCTGTGATGGCTGAAGTAAAAAAGTTGGATTTGAAAGCCCCGTTGGTGTTTGGGAATTTTAAATAGTTTGTAAGGTGCACTTCCTCGCTTTGCTCACAGCGTTTTTTTAGAAAAAACGAAGGAAAAAATCGTCGTGGCTCTCGAATCGCTATCGCTTTCAAGGGCGTTTGCCACGACAAGTGCACGCAAGCGTGATTAATGGGGTAGAAGCACTGCTTCTATGAACAGTGTCCACCACCACAGCATCCGCCTGAACTTGCTTGTGCCTGTTGAGGTGCATTCATGCTGATGTTAAAGTTTTTTCCATCTTCACTGAGTGAAAAACCATGTTTCCCACAAAACTTCTCATTCATATGATTTAACATAGATTGTGCCTGGATGAGTGCATCATCATTATTTTCAAAACTTTTATTATTCTCTAACTCACTTCTGTTGAAGCATCCACATTCTTTATCGACATTTACTGTAAACATTGTAATCCTTTTGATATAATTTGACTGATAATAACCAAGTTACATTAAATAAACTTTATTTTAAGGCTAATTAGGATAATTTTCCTCCTATTAGAGTTAAAATGTAAAAGAATAAGGGCAATGAAGATGACCAAAAAAATAGATAATGATCATGAGATCATCGACAGTGTCTGCGCATACTGTGGTGTTGGCTGTGATATTGCAGCAGAAGTGGATGTCAAAGAAAATAAGATCAAAAAGATCTTCGCACACTCTGATGGCGCAACCTCTGAAGGTAACCTTTGTGTCAAAGGTAAATATGGCTTTGACTTTGTAGATGCAGAAGCGAGAATCAAAGCACCCAGGATACGTAAACGTTTTTTAGACAAAAACCCACATATTAAAGAGGTGATTAAAGAGAGTTTAAGAGAACTGGATGATACCTGGTATGAATCAGATTTGGATGCTGCTACCACTGCAGGAGCGATGAAGCTCAAAGATATTCAAGCCAAATATGGCAGAAAATCAGTCTGTTCACTGGGAGGAGCAAGAAGTTCTTGTGAATCTGCCTACTACTTCCAGAAATTCACGCGTTACACACTGGATTCTCCCCATGTCGACAACTGTGCAAGGGTCTGTCACTCTCCCTCTTTAAAGGGGATGAGACTTACCATTGGCGAAGGTGCAGCATCGAATCCTTTTGATGATATTTATAAAACAGAGTTTATGATAGTCATGGGGTCAAATACCACCGAAGCACACCCGATTGTCGCAAACCGTATGATAAAAGCAGCACAAAAAGGGACAGGTATCGCTACTTTTGATGTACGTGAGATCAAACTCCATAAATTTTCAAAGTATAAAGCTATTACACCACATGAGTCAAACCTTCTTGTGTTAAATATGATGGCATATACTATTATTACGGAAGAGCTTTATGCGCCTGAATTTATTAAAAACAGAACAAAGAACTGGGAGCATTTCAAAGAAAACATTTTAAAAGACCCGTATGCCAACCCGGAATTTTTTAGAGAAGTTGAAGGGTATGAATATTTAGCAGACATGCTTCCTGAAATTGCCCGTGAGTATGCATCTAAAAGATCGCTTATTCTTTGGGGATTGGGTATTACAGAACATGTAGATGGTTCTTACGCCGTGATGGCCATAGTCCACCTCGCATTGATGACAGGTAACATTGGTAAAGACGGTGCAGGGGTTATGCCGCTTCGTGGACAAACAAATGTACAAGGGGTTTGTGATATGGGCATGCTCCCGTATTATGCACCAGACTATCAAGCACCTAAAGAGGTAGGGCTTATGACACCTCAGCTTGTAGATGGGATGTTAGACGGTTCTATTAGAGGGGTACTGAACATTGGAGAAGATTTAACACATATTCATCCAAATCTTAACAAGCTTATCAAAGCCTTTGAGAATCTGGAACTTATTTTTGTACAAGAGCTGTTTATGACAGATATTGCACAACGTGCCGATATTGTTGTGGGTGTAAAATCAGTGTATGAAAAAACAGGTATTTACATTAATGCTATGAGAAAAGTACACCTTTCAACCCCTTTGGTAAGCTCTGATTTACCTGATGATTGGGAAGTGATCAAACTTCTTGATGAAAAGATGGGTGGAGGGTATGATTTTAACTCTTCAGAAGATATATGGGAAGATGTACGAAAAACAGCTACCAACAGATTTAAAGGTGCTTCCTATAAAGTACTTAGAGACAATGAAAAAGCAGGTATTTCATGGCCTATTCTGGAAGATGGTACAGGAACACCGGTACTTCACAGAGAAGACTTTAGAACGCAAGACGGGATAGGTGCATTTAGATATCACGGCTACAGACTTTCCGGTATGGTAGAAGAGATCACAAAGACAAAACTTCAAGGGTATCATCTGACCACAGGCAGAATTATGGCGCACTACAATAACTCTGCGCAGACGAAATACACTGAAAAGCTCATGAAAAAACATACAGAAGATGTTTTACTTGTACATGAAGATGATGCGGATGATTTTCCAACAGAAAAAGTGATCTTAAAAACGCAGTATGGTCAGACTAATCCTTTGAAGGTGAAGTTTACCACCAAAGTAGAACCAAAAACACTTTACACAACCTTCCACCATGCTGACTCAAAACTCAATCATATCTTTGGTGATAAGAGTGATGAACTCATCATGACAGCGGCATTTAAATCACTTCAAGTTGAGATTATCCCTGTTGCTGAAGAAGTCGCTTAATATTTCCTTTTTATTCAAAAGTATGTCAATATGACATATTTTTGTACTCCCTTTATTTTTTATTCTATACTTCTAATACTTAGGAGTGGAGATGGATGAAATAAGCATACCGATACATCATAAAATAGGTACATTGCGCGGAAAACAACTTCTGGAACTTGAACGTAAAAATGATAAAAAATTCAAAGAGATTTTTAGAATACTTGATTCACTTGTATTTGAGACAAAACAGACAGATGAAAGAGAGATGGGTTTTTTGAAGTCATGAGAGAGCTTCCCAAACTTTTTGGTGACAAAAGCGAAAACTTGGCT